>JBEAQB010000365.1:0-12223 GCA_041164125.1 Cyanobacteriota bacterium | reverse complement strand
CGCAGTTCATTTCTGGCTCGCATTTTATTAAAACTGGGAAACGCAATCGACGCCAAAATCCCAACAACCACAGTTACCGTTACGACTTCAATTAACGTCCACCCTTGGTTAGGGATAGGAACAATCGAGGGCCGCTGCTGGCAGGACTTCAGTGTAGAGTTGAGCAATGATAGTTTTTTCTTCTGTAGCTGAATCATATTCATCATTGGAGTTTAAATCTTCATATACTCGGTAAGTAATTTTCGAGATATTATTAGTTTCATTAGGTTCTCGAGCAATTCGATAGGTTTTACCCGCGAGTTCCTTCTCGCCATCAGTCCCCGTAATTGATAGGCTGCCTAAACCAAGAGGACTCTCATTAAATTTTTTACCAATCCCGCTTGGGCATCCCGTTGTCTCAGTGTAGTTTGCAGCAACGGCCCTAACTTCTTCCAAATCTTCCTGAATCCAATCACTCGCCTGGGCCTGTCGTTCTGCCTTGACTTGAAAAATCGTTGCAACCACCATGGCATTGAGGGTTCCTGTGAGAAACAAAATTGACATCATTAACGCGACTGACACCTCAAATAGTGTGAAACCCTGATTCGACGGCGATCGCCTGGGCACAAATAACAACCGACGACGGCAGGTGCAGAGGGGGGGGAGAAGAGGAAACATGACTGAGATCCGCTCCAACGTTACCATCAAATAAAACGTATGTATGATTATAGCGTCATTGACCCCCATTCCCCCATAGTCCTCCCCGCATAATGCCATAACCGCGATCGCCATTGCCTACAATCCCGGTTGGAGTAGACTGGTGTTTGCCTTTGCGAAGGCTAAAACTTAGTTTTTGGGTAAAGCAATTTCCCGTTTACTGAACGGCAAATCTTGGTTGATCGCATCAATTTCTGCCTGTTCCATTTGATTGATCTCATCAATATAAACTTGCAGGATTTGTTGCATTTTAGGGTGATAGAAACGGTGCAAACTATAATTGGGCGTAGCGGGAAAGCCACGACGGCGCTTGTGTCTGCCCCCAGCCCCTGGATCAAACAGTTGAATGCCTTCTTGGATAGCCCATTCTATGGGTTGGTAATAACACGCTTCAAAATGTAAACAATCAAAGTCTGCTAAACTGCCCCAGTAGCGACCATAAAGGCGATCGCCCTTACGCAGACAAAAGGAAAGGCCGACGGGATGGTGGTCATCACTGGGATCAAAAGCCGTGACTAGCACGACCCGCTCTCGGTAGGTATGGTAGAGGGATTCAAAAAAATTGCGCGTGAGATATTGACTCCCCCAATAGAACTTTTCACAAGTACTACTATAAAAGCGATAAATGGCGGGGAATAGGTGATGGGGAATCTCTGCGCCAGCCAGTACCTTAATCTGCAAACCAGCTTTTTCCACCGCTTTCCGTTCCCGCTTAATATTACGCCGTTGATTGGCATTAAAAACCTGTAAATAATCGCCGAAACTTTGAAACGATTGGTTTTGCCAAATATAACTATGGTGCAACCAGCCAGTAAACCCCAGTTGTTCCATCTGTTGCTGCCATTGACGGTCCACAAATAAAAAATTGCACCCCGAAAGCTGATTGGTGCGACAAAAGCGATCAATTTCTTCCACCATTGCCTGAGTGATGCGGGACTCATCTTCATCCGGGTCAATTAAAAATTGATACCCCTCTGCCGGTGTAAAGGGCGACATTCCCAGTAGTTTAGGGTAATAGTGAAGGCCCAAACGGTGAGCCAAATCAGCCCATTGGTGATCAAACACAAATTCGCCGTAGCTATGACTTTTTAAATACATAGCCGCCGCTCCCACTAAGGTTTCCCCCCGCCACAGCGTTAAATGACAGGGTTGCCAACCCGTCTTCCTCTTCGCGCTGCCAGAGGTCTCAATCGTATTGAGCCAGTTCCATTCCAAAAACGGCGTCGCGAGGGGGAGGGCCAAGCGGTCCCACTGGGTTTGGGGGATCTCAGCCAGGGCATGATGCCAACGAATGGTTAAACCCGTAGCGGCAGAATGGGGCATAGCAACAGCAGACAATCCGGGAATTTTTGGGTAATCTAACGAATATTGTTGAGAGGCGCAACACGTTACCAGCCCCAAGTGCCCATGCCGCCTTTGAAAGGCCCGACAATCTCTGAGGTAATCCAGCCACCATAAAAGTCACCGGCCTGGGCTTGCACTAATTCTCCATCCAGGTAACAAGCATCCATCTTGCTAGGATAAAACGCCACGTAGTTGGTAATCTGGACAAAATTCGGCGTTGGCGTGGGATAGTACCATCCCGCATTTTCTATCTGGCGATCGCCAATTTTAAGGTGGTAGTAACTGGCGGTTCCTTTCCATTCACAGTAGGAATGCCGAGTGGACGGGATTAAGTACTGAGTCTGAATATCCGCTAGCGGTAAATAGTAAACAGGGGGATGACTGGTTTCTAATAATCGTTGACTCTGTTGACTTTCCGCCAGGGTAACACCAGCAACCATAACCTTGACGTGTTTCGTTGACGGTTCCAGACGGGGAGGGCGGGGATAATCCCAGACAGACTCTTGTCCAGGGCGGGGAATAACACGTTCAGGGTAAGCCATGACAGTTTTGAAGAAATTTTGCCATTTTCTGAGTTCTAACACATTTGCCGCCCCTCAAGGAGGGCCAGACGCTCACAGATAATCCTGCTTGAGGTAGTCTCGTAAGCTCTCCGGGACTTTGACTCGACCGTCCTGCGGTTGATAATAATTTTCCAAAATCGCAGCCATGGTGCGCCCGATCGCCAACCCCGAACCGTTTAAGGTGTGGACAAATTGTGTGCCTTTCTTGCCTTTTTCTTTAAAGCGAATATTGGCGCGTCGGGCTTGAAAATCATGGAAGTTAGAGCAACTAGAAATTTCACGGTATGTCCCCGACGCCGGTAGCCAGACTTCCAGGTCATAACATTTTGCTGCGCCAAACCCCAAATCTCCCGTACATAATTCCACCACACGATAGGGCAACTGCAAAGCCTGTAAAATCGCCTCAGCGTCAGCCAGCAACGCCTGATGTTCCGCCGCCGATGTGTCTGGTTTAACCAATTTGACTAACTCCACCTTATTAAATTGATGCAGCCGAATTAACCCTTTGGTATCCCGTCCATAACTACCGGCCTCTCGACGAAAACAGGGAGTATAGGCACAATGCTTAATCGGTAATTGGTCAAGGTCTAAAATCTCATCGCGGTACAAATTGGTCACAGGCACTTCCGCCGTGGGAATCAACCACAAATCATCTTCTTGGCAGTGGAAGCTCTCTTCGGCAAATTTGGGTAATTGTCCTGTGCCTTGCAAAGACTCACTATTGACTAAGATGGGGGGCAGCACTTCTGAATAGCCGGCTTTGATTTGGCGATCAAGCATAAAATTCATCAACGCCCGCTCCAGGGCCGCCCCGGCCCCCACCAAGGCAATAAAGCGACTTTGGGCGACTTTGACCGCCCGCTCGATTTCAAGCAAACCCAGGCGATCGCCGATTTCCCAGTGGTTCAAAACCCCTTGATCCTTAGGACGTAAATAGTCATCCCCCCAGCGCCTCACTTCCACATTGTCGGTTTCGTTGGCACCAACAGGGGTTGTGACACAGGGCAAATTGGGGAGTTGTAGTAACCGTGTCTTTAAATTTTCTTTGAGATCCTTTTCTTGGGGTTCGAGTTCACTTAACGCTTGTTTAAGCAGATTTCCCTCTTCCCTAAGGGCTTTAATTTCATCCCCTTGGGGGTCAGCGCCCTGGCCAATTTTTTGTCCGATGCGTTTGCCAATATCATTACTGCGGGACTGCAACAAGGTTCGTTGGCTCTCCAGCGTTTTTTGCTGATCGGCGATCGCCAAAATCGGGGTAAGATCATAGTCTGTACCGTTGCCCCGTTGATTAAGCCGGGCTTGAATCACCGTCGGATTTTCACGAATTTGCTTCAGATCTAACACGGCGCAATCAACTCTTTCACAAAGGTTTTCGCTCCTTAGTGTAATCGGTTCGGGGCAAATTCATTGTGTACCCTTGTATCGAGCAAGACAATCTTCCTCAAGGGCAAGCAGCGCTAGGGCGATCGCCAAATCTGATTCCCTGGTCGCTAACTGCCCAAGGAACTCAACCTTTTTTGTGAAGTTTTGTTATTGTGGTGAAAAGGTGGGACAGATTTATGTTTAACACCAATCATTGTCAGGATGGCAAAACGTCATGGTGAATACCCTTCTTTCCTTGAACGCTCAGCAACGGGAGTGCCCACTGACAAGCGTTTGGGAATCCTTAACCCCCTCGAGTTGTCCAGCAGTCTACAATTTCCATCTCCACACCTGTTGCTCCGATGGCAAGATGACCCCCGAGGATCTCATGGAGCAAGCGGTTCGCTATGGTTTACGGGGACTAGCTATCACCGATCACCATTCCCTTGCGGGCTACCGCAGGGCACAACATTGGTTGGCCCAACACTCCCATGATGATGCACCTCAGCCCCAGCTCTGGCCAGGCATCGAAATTAGTGCCGATCTAGAGGGGACAGAAGTTCATTTGCTCGGATATGATTTCGACCCAGACCACCCTAATTTAGCCCCCTACTTAACAGGCGATCGCCCCAGGCATGGTTATCAATCGATTGCGACAGTGGTCAAGATACTCCACCAAGCTGGGGGGCTAGTGGTTCTAGCCCATCCGGCCCGTTATCGCCGTTCGGCCAGTCAGTTAATTCCTGCTGCGGCCCGTTATGGCATTGATGGCGTAGAAGCCTTTTACGCCTATGGCAACCCCAAGCCCTGGAAAAGTTCTCAACCCCAGATGGAAGAGGTTTGTTACTTGAGCAGTCTTTACAATTTGTTCCACACCTGCGGCACCGATAGCCATGGTGATAGTATTCTGTATCGTCTCTAGGGTTAGTGAATGACAGCTACGATAGTCTGGGACGTTATCGGTAAGCGCTTGCCACAGTTAACACAGCGCAAGGTCAAACCAGGAATTAAGGTGTTACTGATCCTTCTGGCGCTCAAGCTCAGTAGCTGGAACGCCGACTGTCTCGCCCAAACCGCGATTTACCATCCCATTCCCCTACGCCCGAATCAACTGGTGACGGATCGCCTGTCTTTAATTGATATCCCCACGGGCGAAGGGGGATTCGCCCGGGATTATCGCGTCCAGTTAAGCGCCGGGGATCAAGTGGCGATCGACTTACAATCCGATGAATTTGACACCATTGTGATGTTAATTGCCGACGATGGTTCAACCATTATTGCCAATGATGACAGCACCGAAGGCGGCACTCACTCCTTAGCCTTTGCTCGCATCCAAGAGACTGGAGATTATATTGTGCGGGTTAAAACCTTTGCGAGCACGGGGGGAGGCACCTTCACCCTTAAAGTCAGTCGGTTACGCCCTGCCCCCTAGAGCGCGGCCGGAGTGGTGCATTCCCTCCCTGGAAAAAGGGGATTTGCCGCGACATATTTTGTTAAACTTCTCAGGCTTGATTCACTCTATTCTGGAAAGAAAGGCGGGATTGCACCCGATCTAGCTCTAATGAATGATTAACATTAACAAAAAACGGTTAACAACGACATTAAGGAACTCAATGAATTATGCTCAATAAAATTTTATATGCCGACTCGGGTAACGCCCAAACCCAGGAAATGCTCAAGGCCATGATGGATTTTCCGGCGATTCAAAAGGCGTCGATTACTATCTTGCATGTCGTTCCCCCTCAAATCACCACAGAAGCATTCACAGACAAATGGGAAGAAGGAGGCAGAATCCTAACCCGCTTAATGACTGATATTGCTGTTGATCCTAGCAAGGTGTCGACAATGCTGCGCCAAGGGGATCCTAAAGGAACAGTCTGCGACGTAGCCAATGAAATTGATGCGGATTTGATCATTATGGGATCCCGGGGCTTGAAACGTCTGGAGGCAATTTTAGAAAACTCCGTCAGTCAATATGTCTTTCAACTGACCAACCATCCGATGCTACTGGTCAAAGACGATATTTATGTCAAGCGGATTAAACGAATGATGGTGGCCCTGGATAAGTCGGCCGCAGCGGAATATGCGTTGGATTTGGCCCTGAATTTACTCCGGGATTACCCCGAAGGAGAGTTGGTGTTAGCCCGCGTTAATCCCGATCTGAAGCCCGATTTATTGCCCCTATCCCGTCAAGAGATTGAGGAAAATCCTGTGATTGCCCCGGCGATCGCCAAGGCAAAACGGCTGGGGATCAGCTATCGTTGCACCGTAACCGGTGGTAAACCGGGGGAAAAACTGTGTGAATTGGCTGAAGACTATAATGTCGACCTATTGTTACTGGGTTCCCCTGACCGCCGGCCGTCCATTGCCAAGAACTTGCCAGACCTAGACCGCTTACTGGGCACCTCGTTGTCGGACTATATTCGGGTTAATGCCCCCTGCCCCGTACTACTAGCCCGTAAGGAAAGCCTGTAGACTGCCGTCAGATCCTTGGGCGACAAAACAACAAAAAAAGATGGGGTAAGATTAATTTGCCCCATCTCGACAGAGTATGCCAACAGCTAACAAAGGAATTAACCCTGACTTTGTTGGTCGGTTTGGATAAACAGAATTAACAGAAAGACTGTTGGTACCAACACGAATAAAATACTTGCTATAAAGCCTAGATTATTAACTTGCATGGCCGAGATTGCCTCAATCTTAACTTTGCTTAATACCTTATCTAGAATAGCATTAGGCGGACGATAGCATCGACTGGGGCGGGGCGATCGCCAAGGGAGATAGTTTGCAATGGTTTGCATTATTTACAGCGACATCTTTTTAGCCCACGATACGGGGCCAACCCACCCAGAATGTCCGGAACGGTTAACGGCGATCGCCGCCGCCTTACGGCAAATGCCAGGGGCGAACGACCTCCATTGGCAAACACCGACATCTGTAGGAGATCGCAATCCAGATCCCTATATTTTGCAATGTCATCGCCCCGATTACCTCAACGCTCTCAAACAGTTAGCGACGCGGGGGGGCGGGGCCCTCGATATGGATACTCCAGTTTCTGCCCAGAGTTATGATGTGGCGCGCCTGGCCGTGAATGCCTGGTTGGATGGTGTAGATCATGTTTTACAACACCCTGAACCGGCCTTTGTCTTAGCCCGTCCCCCCGGTCACCATGCCACCCAAGCAACCGGGATGGGATTTTGTCTACTGAATAATGTGGCGATCGCCGCCCATTATGCCTTACAAAAACCTGCGATCAAAACAGTGGCGATCTTGGATTGGGATGTCCATCATGGCAACGGCACCGAGGCCCTAGTGGAAAATAACCCCCATATTTATTACTGTTCCTTACACCAATTTCCTTGTTACCCTGGCTCTGGTCAGGTTGGCGATCGGGGCAAGTTCCAGAACGTGCTCAATATTCCCCTGAAACCTGGTGGTAACGGGCTAGTGTATCAAACCGCCTTTACAGAACAGGTTTTACCATTTTTAACTCAAGTAAAGCCAGACTTATTGCTAGTGAGTGCCGGCTACGACGCCAACCAGGCAGACCCCCTAGCGTCTATGAACTTGACCCCCAACGATTACGGCATGATGAGTCATTACCTGTTGGACATTTGCCCCCGTTTAGTATTGGGATTAGAAGGCGGCTATCATTTACAAGCTTTGGGGCAATCCGTGGTGGAAACGCTCAAACCCTTACTGGCTTGAGTTAACCGAATGACGCGATGAATGTGTCTCCCGCCATTCTGGTTCCAAGCTGAGTTGATAGCGATAAAGTGCGATCGGTCGGTTATGGGCGCTAAAATAATCCGGATCTTGGGGAGATAGGTAAACCGCTGTTATTTGGGTGGCGGCGATGCGGCCGTCTTCCTGCTGTTGGTAATCCGTGGTGGTTTCCACCTGATTCAAATATTGTGAATCACCGTTGACGAATTGCTGGGTACTGAATTCAGTCGCAATAAATTCCGACTCATTGGGGGCTTCTTGATGATAGCCAATCACCGTTGAAGTCAAACGTTGATTGGGTCCAAAAATCGTCACAATACGGGGCATCGGCTGTGAAATGACCTGCACGGAAAAATTGAGGTCATTCCCTAAATAGGCAGTGGTGATGGCTTCCGCATTAAAACGGCGATCCGGTAACACCACAGCAGACGTCTGCATTAAGTCTGACAACGCCCAGGTAAATTCGGGGAGGGTCGTTTTAGTGTCGAATTTCACCGTAAAGGCGATCGGGCGGTTCAGATAAGAGTCATTGTTGGCAAAACCGGGGCTGACAATTGCCGGCGCCAGGGGAGCGACTTGTTCGATTAAAGTGCTGGTAACTTGCCAGGTTCCAGTTAACCAATCGGGGTAGTGAATTTCCCCTTTATGCTGACCCATGGGGGGCAGGGTTGTCCAATGGGGATAATTGGCAAGGCGCTCCTGCAACGATCCTTGCCGGGGCACCATCAAGCCTTGGGCCCAGGCAGAAGATTGTGGCCCGATCCAGAGAACCACACTTAGGAGTAGGAAAAAGCTGAAACGCAGCCAGTGCAGAGCCCAGGAGTGACAGAAGTGGGACATAAAATACACAGAAAAAACCGGCTAAAGTGGCGACGTTACGCGGTCAAGGTACACCATCACATCACTCTGAGGAATTGACCAGGGACTAGTATTTTGGGGATGGGATGGTAAGGGGAGAAATTTGCCTGTGGCGGTGGTGCAATGGCGATCGCCAACAGTCCCGCTCAAGACAGTCCAGTGGGATCAATGCCCAATTCCCGGAGTTTGGCCGCGAGGTGATCGGCCCTGGCTTTTTCTTGTTCAGCCCTGGTTCTCTCTTGCTCAGCCCTAACTTTTTCTTGTTCAGCCCTGATTCTTTCTTGTTCAGCCCTGGTTCTTTCTTGCTCAGCCCTGACTTTTTCTTGTTCTGTTCGTTGTTTCTCCTGTTCAAGGCTTTTTCGTAGTTCTACCGGTGAGAGGAAAAGATTGCCTTGAGAATCATAAATATTTAGGGTTGAGACTGTTCGTTCGAATCGAATTCCCAAACGAGGACTCACCCAATTATCCATGGTCTCAATGGAGATCAACTCTTGGTCAACGCGGGTGAACCCCATCAACTCATTATTGTCCGGATCATAAATATAGTATTCTTCTACGCCATAGCGATGATAAAATAACAGTTTGCGGCTCATTTCTTTGAGGGTATTGCCCGGCGATAAAATTTCAAAGACGACTTGAGGGGCAACATTCTCTTCTTGCCATTGGCGGTATGAACCGCGATCGCCTTTGGGTCGGCCAAACGCGACGAGAACATCGGGGGCAACACGAATATGGGGCTGACCTTCGACGGGATACCACAGCAAATCCCCTGCCACAAAAACGGTGTCATCATCGGCAAAGAGGGAATCAAGGTTTTCTTTGATCAAGACAATCCAGCGAAATTGCTTGGTATTATCTGCCATGGGCTGACCGTCACTGTCGGGATAGATGATGGTTTTGTCTAGGGCTACAGTCATTGTGTATGCCTCTGTCCACGAACGATAATAACGTCCAGTGTAATCAATTCATCGGCAAAATTTCTGCCTTAAACATGCTTACTGTCACCAAGTCACTGATACCAAGTTTATGCTCCCTGATAAAATCGAGGTTTCAAATTACGGGGACATTCACCGGAATGGCAAGGGTAGAGAGCAGTTTTACACCAAATTCGTCTTCAAACACAACTTTTTTATAGTCTAGATTCCATAATTCTAGGGCGCAATCATCCTCAGGTTGGGTCGGGGTTATGTGTAAATGCAATTGACGGTATTCTGCATCATACTTACATTCAAAGCCATCAACGGCCCCAATCTGACGGCGATCGAGCGCAACCGCTAATCGTAAGATGGCGCTGAGTTGACGTACAAGGGAACGATGGTTGTCCAACAGTTTTATGTAATCGTCATGGCGTTTTTTGGGTTTACTACGACGATGGTAACGGGCAATATTGGCAATTAGTTCTAGCTCAATCTCGGTATAGCCCAAGAGTTCTGCGTTACGGATCAAGTAATAGGAATGCTTGTGATGGGCGGAATGGCTGACATAAAGTCCGCAATTATGAAGAATGGCGGCGGCCCAGAGCCATTCCCGTTCCATTTCTCCCCAATGATGCAGCGTCCCCTGTAATTGGTCAAAAAAGCTGGTGGCAAACGTCGCAACCCGCTGGCTAAAGTTGAGATCAACCCGATATTTGTGGGCAATTTTTAACACGCTGCGCTGTCGAATTTCCCCTTGAAACCGCAGCCGATCTTCAATCAATCCGTGAGTAAGCATCCAATCGACGATCATGCCTTCACGCAATGCCCGTTCACAGATGCTGATCTTGGCTAAGTTCAGCATGGTCATGGCTTCCAGCAAAATGACGGCACCGGCCAAAATAATTTCAGCCCGGCGATCAGATAAGCCGGCAATGGCAAGCCGTTCTTGATAGGTCAAACCGGCGAGTTTTTTAACCCAGTCCCGGATGTCCTTTTGCGTAAAGGTATAACCTTGCAAGGGGTTAGGCACTTCTCGCTGATGGTGCAACGCGGTCATTGTTGCCAGGGTTTCAATCGTGCCAGAGGTTCCGACGAGTTTGACAGCAGTTTCTTCAGGTTTGAGGCGTTGTTTGATTTCATCAACGGGACGCTCCAACATACCGCGGACGTAGGCTCTGAGCACCGCTAATTCGGTGGGATTAATCGGATCGCTATGGACAAAGTCCTGGGTAAGCCGCACAGCACCCACTTTGGTGCTACTTAAAAAGCGTACATCCTGGCGATCGGCTAAGATTAATTCTGTTGATCCGCCCCCAATGTCGATGATGACGTGGGGGTCCTGCTGGAAGTCCATCCCCGAAAAAACTCCCAAGTAAATACGGCGGGCCTCTTCCGGTCCGGAAATTAGGTCAACGGTGAGGCCAACTTCGGCTTGGATTTGGGCTAAAAAATCTTGACCATTGCGGGCCTCGCGAGTAGCACTGGTGGCGACGGCAATGATATGGTCAGCCTCTACACTTTTAGCCAGTTCCATACAGCGTTTTAGGGCGGCGATCGCCCGATTGATGGCCGCAGTGGTCAACTGGTTTGATTTAGGATCCCGATCGCCAAGACGGACTGTATCTTTCTCGCGGGCGATGATCGTAAAGGTGGCTAAGAGGGGATCAATGCGCACAATGACCATGTGAACAGAGTTCGTGCCAATATCGATCGCCGCCAACGTACAGGGATCAACAGTTTGCGGGGAGGAGGGGGGCATGGGTTATCGCCGACGGTAAAACGCTGAAGCTAACGGAATGGGGTTCAAAGACTATTGAAGAAGCTTTGGGGGGATTTGTCCAAAGAATATCCCTTGGGGAAAGGGCAGTCAAGCCGTATAGCCGGGATTTTTCTAAGCTTCCCCAATCACAATCATCTTGCATATTGACGCTAAAATATGTCAGCAATGCCATTATCTAGGGGTTATGAGTCACCGCCGCATTCTTGAAATTCTCCGCCACGGCCAAGCCGACGAAACGGTTACGGTGCAAGGCTGGTTACGCACGAAGCGCGCCCTCAAAGGGTTTAGTTTTGTGGAAGTTAATGATGGGTCAAGTTTGGCGAATTTACAGGTGGTGCTAGATGAGAGTCTGCCGGATTATGGGGATTTATTGCCGCAACTCAATACCGGCACAGCGGTGATCATCACTGGGCAATTGGTGGCCTCACCGGGGCAGGGACAAAAGGTGGAGCTCAAGGCGACGGAATTGGTGCTAGTGGGAGAGTCTGACCCGGCGACCTATCCCCTTCAAAAAAAACGTCACAGTTTTGAATTTCTCCGCACCATCGGCCATCTGCGCCCCCGGACCAATACCATCGGTGCAGTGATGCGAGTCCGCAATGCCTGCGCCACCGCCATCCATCAATTTTTCCAAAGCAAGGGCTTTTTATGGGTTCACACCCCGATTATTACCGCCAGTGATTGCGAAGGGGCGGGGGATTTGTTTAATGTCACCACGTTGAATTTAACCAATGTACCTAAAGCTGAAACTGGGGTTGATTACGAACAGGACTTTTTCGGTAAGCAAGCCTATTTGACGGTGAGTGGTCAATTGGAAGCGGAAGTAATGGCCATGGCTTTTCAAAATGTTTATACGTTTGGCCCCACCTTTCGCGCCGAAAATTCTAACACCTCTCGGCATTTAGCAGAATTTTGGATGGTAGAGCCGGAAATGGCCTTTTGTGATCTCGAAGGCGATCGCCAATTAGCGGAGGAAT
>JBEAQB010000364.1:0-7426 GCA_041164125.1 Cyanobacteriota bacterium | reverse complement strand
GCGGCTTGGGGGGAGGGGGGAAATAGGGGGTACTTTGGGCGATCGCTGGGCTTGATAATCGGGTCAACGGATGTTCAAGGTTAACCCACATAGCCAATAGTATCCCGAGTAGGAGACGAGGGACATCGTTACTAAACAGATTAAAGCTGACGGGAACTGTTGAAGCCGGCACCATAGTTGTCCGAACCATAAAAATACCAATCAAATCCGGGGCAAGCTTCCCAAATCCTAGCACGGACAGTTATTGGGGGTTACAGAGGCTCTGACCGCTTTATCCAGCAATAACTTGCTCGCAGACGGTGGGTCTATGGAGATTTGAGGGTATCAATGAGTTCCTCAATCACCCTTTGTTGTTGCTCAATACTGATCGTCAATTGGAACTGGACTAAAGCGCGAATGAGATTATGTTCCTCATATTTCACTTTAAAGTAGCGATCGCCGTTGAGATAGTCTGTGAAAAACCGTAGGCCCAACTCAAAGGCAATGAGGCGTATGGCATCAAATAAGTAGTCATAATCTGCCTCACCGCAGAACTGCCGACATTGGGGCAAATACCCCTGTAGGATGGCACGACACAACTCCACATTAAACGTCACCCCTTGCCAGTCCTGGGTTTCCTCCCCGGCCAGATTACAGCCCGAGCGTAAACAGTCCCCAATGTCGTAATGGATTAAACCGGGTTTAGTCGTGTCTAAATCAATGACGCTGACCGCCTGGTCTGTCTGGCGATCGAACAAAATGTTGTTGACTTTCGGGTCGCCGTGCATTAACCGTAGTGGTAACTCGCCCCGTTGCTTTGCTGTTTCCAAAACGCTGCACCAATCGGCCCGTTGGTTGACAAAATCTTGGCAAAATTTGACTTCACTTATTAAGTCTCCAACCCGTCTTCGGGACACCGCCATGGAGCACGCTTGTCTGTATTGAGTTAAATAGTGGGGCGTGTGGTGAAATCCGGGCAACGTATCCGTCAATTGACTCGGTGGTAGATCGCTTAACAAGCGGTGGAATAAACCGAGAGCGACGCCCACTTCCTGGGCCTGATGTTCAGTGGTCAAGCGTTCAAACGAGACAGATCCTTCAATAAAATTCAGCGATCGCCAATAGTCGCCTGTTCCTGACTCCCAATGATCCTGGCCAGTTTTCGTAAAGATGACTTGGGGGATTTGCCAAGGACGGTCTAACGGATACTGGGCTAACTTGCGCTGAATATGTTCTGTGACGCACACCATATTTTTCATGACCGCCGCTGGATTTTGAAAAACATGGTGATTAATCCGTTGCAGCACAAAGCCAGTTTGTGAGGGGGCGTCTATGGTGACAAGAAACGTATCATTAATATTGCCATTACCCAAGGCAGTTACATTGACAACTGGGCCCTGGTGGACAAATTGGTCGGCGATCTGGCGTAAAGCTGCGTTCTGAGACGCCGAGTAAGTTGCGTTCAAGCCCTATCTCCTGCAGTAATTGACGATGGCTCAGTTGTTGAGAGGCTTTCCCCCTTGCTAAGGGGGGCTAGGGGGATTGCGGTAGTCCCCAGATTGGCTGGGATGGGGTAATGGGGAGAATCGTTAACGGGCTTGCGCTTTTTGCGTTTTGGCTTTCATGCGGGCCGCACTTTGACGCAGGGCTTGCAGACGGGTTTCATACTGTTTGCGTTGACGCCGATTAGGGGTTTGCTCAATGAGTGACTTAAAGGCACTACCTAGGCTTTTGTAGGCATTGGGTAACGTGTAGCCAAAGCGCGTCGCTAAGGTAATGGCTTTTTCATCAGCTTCGATCGCCTCTTTGATCCGTTTATCGCCATTATTCTTTTGCCAGAGTCGGTAGCCAGAAATACCACACAGCCCCAAGGCCAACAGGAGTAAGAGACCGTCTTGCACCCAGAGTTCTCCCACGGCCCCCCCCAAGCCGATCGCCAAAGCAGCCATTTCCCAGCCCTCGCGGGGAATCGTATCATTTTGCACCCGGGCCACCTCGTGCCAAAACAGCAAATTACGTTGATCAATCGCCAGGTTCTCCCATTTGGGCAAATCAATTTGTATTTCAATTTCATCACGCCCCAACTCCTCTGAGCGAATCAAAGGCGGATTCACTTCAGTGCTCCCTTCCACCATCACCCAACTTTGGAGTTCCGGTGGTAGTAAACTTTTTAGACGCCGCAGTTCAGTCATTTCAGCGCGGGCCGTTGCAGAAGCGTAGGAAGTCATAGTGGTAAATTACGGTTTGCGTTGCGAATCAAATAATATTGCTGGAATCCCATTGTAACGGGTGAGTTGGGCTCGTTAGGGCTGCTATTGTTACCAATCATGACCGAGTTGAATAGTCACATCCGAAACCAGATAGCCATTGCTGTCTACCAGCACTTCCCCTAAGCCTAGAGTATTGCGGACTTGGGTGGCCCCCAGATCATCTCCCTGCTGGGCAATGACCCGTGTTGTTACTAAGGGCTGGGATAGGGGATCGACAACATTAATACGACGATAACCGGCTGCTTGCAATTGGCGGACGAGGGCTTGGACTGCGTCTGGACGTTGGGTACTGTCTTGGATGGCGATGCGGAGGATGTCGGGATTTTTTGCTTGCTCCATCAACGCCGGTGAATTTGACCACGCATCGCCTGGGTCAAGGTTAAAGTACTGCTCCACCAGGGCTTGGATTTTACGTTGGTTCGGTAGCCAATAACTAACGGTGCGCCTGCCATTACCATTGAAATTCCCCGGTAGCATGAGCATTTTCACGTCTTGTCGTTGCCGTTGGGCCGAAAAGGCGGCGATCACGACTAATTCCTCCATACTTAAATTGGTGTCGATGTAAGACTGGAGAATTTTGACAATTTCCGGCATTTTCAGAATTGTTTGGGGTCTAAGGGCTTGCTCAAGCACCGCCCGCGTGACCAATTGCTGTCGTTGAATACGACCAATATCACCGAGCTTGTCATAACGAAAACGCAATAATTGCAGTGCTTGATCGCCATTGAGTTGCTGCTGTCCTTCTTTGAGATTGATATACAACCGTTGGCTATCGTCCTGATATTTCATGTCCTTGGGCACATAAACGTTAATGCCCCCCAATGCATCAATCAGTTTTTCGACCGCCTGTACATTCACCCGCACATAGCGATCAATGGGTACGCCCCCCAATAAATTCTCCACCGTTTGGGCCGCCAGCGCCGGTCCCCCGGTGGCGTTGGCCTGATTGATTTTGCGCAGGCCATAGCCGGGAATCTCCACCCGGGTATCCCGGGGAATGGACAGCACGGATAGGGATTTTTGCTCGGGATCGAAGCGGATGAGCATCATGGTATCGGTCAATCCGTCCAAGGAGTTCACCAAGGCATGGTAGCCCTGATCCGGGCGGTTGGGGTCCGGCTGATCTGACGTCAGCACTTTGGTGCCCAAGAGCAAAATATTGACGGGACGACTCAGTTGAGGAATATTGAGGTTCTTGTAGGAAATGGCGGTTTCTTGATCAAAGACTGCCGCTTCAGCGGGGGAAAGGTTGGTTTGTTTGAGGGGGATAGATGCCAGCGAGTAAGCGAGTAAGCTACCGGCCGTGGCGGACAAGAGGGCGATCGCCGTCAAGCCCAGGCTCATCCAGAGCCATCCCCGGTGGGACGATTTGGGGGGACGGGGGGATGCTGTTTTCGCCCGCTGGGTCGATCTTTTTTTGGTTGAATTCCTAACTGCCACAATGTTAACCTCCGCCCAACTTTAGATGTGTTGCCCCGAACAAGTTCGCGCCCAACAATTCCACTTAACATACACCAAATCCGAGGAACTGACTGACGACCCCAAAAAATTGTTTGCCTGCCCTCAGATCACCGCTGACGGAACGGAGGACGTAATTCCCGACAGGGATTGTTGTGCCGCTAACCCCTCCCGCATCGCCTCAATAAAGGCCGCCACACGAATCGGATCAATAGTTTCCGTAATCTTGCCATGGCGTTTGAGGGAACTGGCCACAATCACCCCATCGGCGGCTTGGATAAGATAGCCAATATTATCTTCGGTGGCACCGCTGCCAATAAAAATAGGCGTATCTTTGGCCGCATTACGGGCCAGTTCGAGATCTTCCTGACTTGGCGGACTCCCTGTGGCCCAGCCCGATAAAATAATCCCATCCGCTAACCCCCGCTCGATGGTGTCGGTGACGGCGGTGGTTAAATTCGGGGTTCCCAGGGGGCGAGCGTGTTTGACTAATACATCAGCCAGGATGGCCACGTCGCACTCCAGTTCCCGTCGATACCGCAACAGTTCATGGGCATTACCTTCGATTAAGCCCTGATCGGTTGCCATGACGCCTGTCAGTACATTCACCCGAATAAACTTGGCCCCCACACAACTGGCGATCGCCAAGCCACTACGGGCATCGTTGCGGAGCACATTAATGCCGACGGGAGCCACCACTAAATTTTGAATGCGATCCACAATCAGCGTCATTGCGCTGACAATCGCTGGGTCAACTTGGTGCTTGGTAAAGGGCGCATCAAAGAAATTTTCAATAATAATGCCATCCACCCCCCCAGCCGCCAGGGCTGTGGCTTCCTGTTCCGCCCGCTCAATAACGGCCGTTAAACTTCCTCCCCACCGGGCCGATGTGGGCAGCGGCAAAAGATGAACAACCCCGATGACGGGATTATGGGTCTGAAAGGTCTGAAATAAATCCACAGCAGTCAATCCTAAACGCCCCTGGGCGACAGTTAGGCCCTCGCTGTCCAAGACAGGCGGGTTAAACGTAAACCAATAATGAATTGTACCCTACGGCGGAAAATGGTCGGGGATCCCTTTCGAGTCTCCACTGCTCAGGGTATGATTTATAGAACGGAAAATGAGGCTGTAGCTCAGACGGATAGAGCAAGCGCCTCCTAAGCGCTTGGCCGCCGGTTCGACTCCGGCCAGCCTCGCCTAACTTGTCCGAAGCAAGGCATTGCCAAGGGTGCCATTTGTTTTAGTCAATGAGCGAAAACATCATTTCCCCCCCGCAGACTAATTGGTCATCAACTTTTGCCTCTCCCCGCATTTTGGCAATGCGCTGTAGCTTAAAGGAAATTAATTCCACCGACATAATCAGTTGATCGCCAGGAGTCACCGGGCGACGAAAACGGACCCCATCAATACCGGCAAAGGCGAAAAACTTCCCCTGCATACCCGGTAATTGGGTGAGAACGACGCCTCCCACTTGGGCCATTGACTCAACAATTAAAACCCCTGGCATAATCGGGCGATCGGGGATGTGCCCTGGAAAAAAAGGTTCATTGATGGTGACATTTTTTAGACCCACGGCCCGTTTCCCCGCCTGAAAATCGATAATACGGTCAACTAACGCGAAGGGGTAGCGGTGGGGCAGCAGCGTGCGAATTTCTTGAATGGTCAACTGAGTCATCTGGGCTGAGGGGGGAGTCGCCACCTGCGGCGAGGAGGATTGGGGAGCCATAGAACATTACGGAACAAAACAGCGCGAACAGGCCAAGACAAAAGCGCAATTACCGGTGCTTTTGTCCGTCTTACCGCCCTCTAGTGTAAAACGTTCTGGGGGACACACTGTCAATGCCGTGCCTGAAATCCTGTTTTTTCCGAATGCAGCGATGAGCGAGTAAGATGGGAACACTGTTAAGTTTTATTTTGAAATATCCGCTTAATCCCGTGGAAATCTTTGTATATCACACGCCTGAATTAACGCCTGAGTCCCAATTACCTGATTGCGCCGTCGTTATTGATGTATTGCGGGCAACGACAACGATCGCCACGGCCTTAAAAGTAGGAGCGGAAGCGGTGCAAGTTTTTAGTTCGTTATCGGAATTAATGCAAACCAGCGCAGCTTGGCCGGCGGATAAGCGACTCCGGGCCGGAGAACGGGGTGGGGCAATGGTGGAAGGCTACGATCTGGGGAACTCGCCTTTGGACTGTACGCCCGAGTTGATGACCGGTCAGCGCTTATTTTTGTCCACTACCAATGGAACGCGTGCCCTACAACGGGTAGAACAAGCTGGGCAGCTCATTACAGCCGCCATGATTAATCGTCAGGCGGCAGCGGACTACCTCAGCAAGATGCGCCCTGCCACCGTATGGCTGGTGGGATCGGGTTGGGAGGGGGGCTATTCCCTCGAAGATACGGTTTGCGCCGGGGCGATCGCCGATCTATTAGTCCAAATGGGAACTGAGTTTACGGCGGGCAATGACGAAGTCATCGCGGCCCGCAGTTTATATCAGCAATGGCAGCACAACCTCTTGGCCCTATTTGAGCAGGCCAGTCATGGTCAACGATTACTCAAGTTAGATCGCCACGACGACTTACGTTATTGTGCAACGGCTGATTTGTTGGATATTCTGCCAATGCAAACCGAACCGGGCGTTTTAGTGAGTGCCGAGTCGTTGAGGTCCCCAACCTGACCCGTCATTATTCAATAAAATAAAAAACGGTAGCATCAACGCTAACGGCATCAGCGTCGCTTCTATCCCCCATGGTCGTGAAAACCATCAACTCCCATGCAAATCACCGTTGAATTTTCCGTACAGGGAGTGGTACAAGGCGTTGGCTTTCGCCCCTTTGTCTATCGCTTGGCAACGGCGATGGGCATCAATGGTTGGGTAAATAATTCAACCGCAGGCGCAACGGTGGTAATTACGGGGACACCCGATCTAATTGCTCGGTTTGGACAACGATTGCAAACTGAATTACCCGCTCCGGGAAAAATTGAACAGTTATCGGTTAAACAATTAGCCCTAGAACCCTTTACCGATTTTCAGATCCGCCCCAGTAGCACGGGCGAAAAAACAACGACCATTTTGCCGGATTTGGCCCCCTGCCCGGCTTGTTTAGAAGAGTTATTTAACCCGAATGATCGCCGCTATGGTTATCCCTTTACGAACTGTACCCATTGCGGTCCCCGCTACAGCATCATCCATCAGCTCCCCTATGATCGCCCGCACACCACCATGGCACCGTTCGTCATGTGCCCGGACTGTCAAAGAGAATATAACGACCCACACAACCGCCGTTTCCATGCCCAACCCAATGCCTGTCCTCGCTGTGGACCGCATTTAGCCTATTGGGATCGTTCGGGAGCCGTCTTAGGGGAACGCGATGAGGCGCTAAAAATGGCGATCGCCGCGCTCAACGCTGGCAAAATTTTAGCGATTAAAGGCGTGGGGGGGTTTCAATTATGTTGTGATGCCACCAATTTTAAGGCAGTTGCAACCCTAAGGGAGCGGAAACAACGCCCCGCCAAGCCCTTGGCCGTGATGTATCCCCAGTCTGACTTGGTGGCCCAAGATTGTGAGCTATCCAACAGCGAATTAACCGTATTGCAATCTAACGCGGCGCCCATTGTCTTATTGCGCAAAAAACCCTCCCTCAGGTTAGCAACTAATATTGCGCCAGCCAATGGGGAAATCGGCGTCATGTTACCATCAAGCCCCCTGCATTA
>JBEAQB010000363.1:0-4106 GCA_041164125.1 Cyanobacteriota bacterium | reverse complement strand
CTAGAAATCGCTAGCATGAGTAACCAAGCAATCAAAAGCGAGACCTTCTGAATTCCGTCAGAAGGATTGAAAATACTATGGCTAATGCCACTGAAGTCAAAGAATATTTAAGCTACTGGTTTCAACTCGGTAAAAGTGTGGTTTTTCCCAAAAGCCAAGTCATTGTCCGACCAGACCCCATTTTTTCCCAGCATGCTTTTTCCCCTGCCTTTGAAGCTTGTTGGCAAAGGATGGTTTTAAGTTCAGAGGACTGCTATCTCGAAGGCACTGAACAGAGTGTGCGGGACCTGCTAAAACCAGAGTGGGAAATGATTAGTTGTGCTCGCTGTGACTTACCGATCGCCCGATCCCGTAATCACATTCCGACGTGTTTATGCCCCTGCATCGATTTGGCCTCTTGGCCCAACCTAGAGTTACCCCAACCACGCTTGCCACTCCATCGGGGGTCTGCCCTGCGAAATGTGCACAAACGTTTGTTAACCAGAAGTCAAGCCGATAGCAAGACCGAAGCGTGTTTATTGCCGCAACTGCGAGTCACTGCGCCAAAGTCAGCGCATCACGAATGAGCCAAGGCGGTGCAGCGGTGGCCGTAGCCAACCCAACGGTCGGCGATAGGTAGTTCACTAGGAACAGGGAAAAATTCTGGCTGAGTTCAGGCGCCTCTTTCGTTGCGGGAGTGTTGGATCAAGCAATCAATAGGGCAGAATGAAAGTGACGTTCTCATCAAAACCATGTTGCGTTTTGCGCCCCCTCTCTACCCACTGCTGTTAAAGATCAGCAAAAATAATCCGGAAAATGCCCATCACCGGTTAATGAAGTCCCTTGCTTTTATTGATCGATTGCATCGTGGGGGGGGCAGTTGGGTGATGGAGCAACTCGAACAGTCGTTTGCTTACCATGATGCCCAGTTAACCCAGACTTTGTGGGGATTAACCTTTCCCCATCCCCTTGGACTAGCGGCCGGATTTGATAAGGAAGGAGAAGCCGCCCCATTTTGGGCTGCATTCAATTTTGGTTTTGCGGAATTGGGGGCTGTGACGCAATATCCCCAACCGGGAAACCCCTTACCTCGTCTCTTTCGACTCCCGGCAGATCAGGCAATTTTGAATCGTTTTGGCGCGAATAATTCTGGGGCCGTTGCGATGGCGGCCCGGTTACGCTCTGCTTGGGATTACTATCCCCGGCGCATCCCGATTGGGATTAATCTCTGCAAGTCTAAAGTGACGCCCTTGGAGCAAGCGGTGGAAGACTATGTCTTTAGCTTCCAGACCTTAGCCCCCGTGGCTGATTATTTTGTGGTTAATGTCAGCTCTCCTAATACGCCAGGACTACGTAGTTTGCAGGAGTCTGAAGAACTCGCACGTATTTTTGCTGGTTTACAGGCGGTTAATAGTCGGCAGCAACCAATTCTTGTCAAAATTGCCCCTGATCTTTCCTGGGAGGCGATCGCCACCATTATTGAATTAGTGAAAATTCATCGATTAGCAGGCATCGTGGCGACCAATACTAGTACTGGACGGGAGGGGTTGAAAACGCAGATTTTGCCCCAAACCGGCAATCCGCTTAGCTCGGAAGCGGGAGGACTGAGTGGGAAACCCATTCGAGCCCGTTCCACCGCCGTCATTCGTTACATTTACCAACAGACCCAAGGAGACATTCCGATCATTGGCGTGGGCGGTATTTTTAGTGCTGAAGATGCTTGGGAAAAAATTACGGCTGGGGCTAGTCTACTACAGCTTTATACTGGCTGGATCTATGGGGGGCCCTGGGTGATTCCGCGGATTCTACGGGGATTGGGTGACAAATTGGCCCAACATCAATTGACCCAGATTGGTCAAGCAGTGGGATTAAACGCTTAAGATGATCGACCGGGCCGGTTCTCCTTAACAATGGCGATCGCCATCAATGTCCAGTCTTTTTGGGAAATAGGCACCGGCAATTGATAATGGACATAGAAAAATATAAGCAATTCGATTATCAACCCAGCTGATTGCCGTTAACGTTTTTCGCTGCGATGGCGATCGGACGCGGTCATATAGGAGTCTTTATGTACATTGTTCAAATTGCCTCGGAATGCGCTCCCGTGATTAAAGCGGGGGGATTAGGAGACGTGATTTATGGGTTAAGTCGAGAGTTAGAGCTCCGGGGGCATTGTATTGAACTTATTTTGCCCATGTACGACTGTATGCGCTATGACCATATTTGGGGGCTACACGATGCTTATCGAGACATGGAAGTGCCTTGGTATGGTAGCTCAATCTTTTGTAACGTTTTTTGTGGCTGGGTTCATGGTCGCTTATGTTTCTTTATTAAGCCCAATTCTCCAGAAAATTACTTTGACCGCGGTCACTACTATGGTGCCCTCGATGACAATATGCGCTTCGCCTTTTTTGCCAAGGCGGCGATCGAATTTTTACTACGGAGTAATAAACGTCCCGATGTGATTCACTGCCACGACTGGCAAACGGGGCTGATTCCAGTCATGTTATACGAAATGTATCGATTTCATGGTATGGAACGTCAGCGGATTTGTTACACCATTCATAATTTTAAACATCAGGGGATTGCTGGGGCTGACGTGTTACATGCCACCGGCTTAAATAACGATAGTTACTATTTCAACTATGATCGCCTCCAAGATAATTTCAACCCCAACGTCTTGAATGTCATGAAAGGGGGGATTGTCTATTCCAACTATGTCAACACCGTCTCCCCCCACCATGCCTGGGAAGCTCGCTTTACGGATATGTCCTGTGGTTTGGGCCATACCCTAGAAATCCATCAACACAAATTTGGCGGCATTTTAAACGGGCTCGATTACGAAGTCTGGAATCCCGAAATTGATCCGTTAATTGCTCACCCCTTTACGGCCAAAACCTTTAGCGATAAGGCTAAAAATAAGCAGGCCCTTCAACACAGACTACTGCTCACTGTTGATGACAAAAAACCCCTTATTTGTTTTATTGGTCGTCTGGATACCCAAAAAGGTGTCCATCTGGTTCATCATTCCATGTACTATGCCCTCGGCCACGACGCTCAATTCATTTTGTTGGGATCGGCCACAGAACCCGGGTTAAATAAGTGGTTCTGGCATGAGAAACAACACCTCAATGACAATCCCGACATTCACTTAGAACTAGGCTTCAATGAGGAATTAGCTCATTTAATCTACGCAGCGGCGGATATAATCGTTGTTCCTAGTAACTATGAGCCCTGTGGATTAACCCAAATGATTGGCTTACGCTACGGGACTATCCCTGTGGTGCGAGGGGTTGGTGGGTTAGTCAATACCGTTTTTGACCGGGATTACGACCAAGACCATCCTCCGGAGAAACGCAACGGTTTTGTCTTCTACCAACCCGATGAAGACGCCTTGGAATCTGCCCTCGGTCGGGCGATCACTTTGTATCAGGAAGACCCTGTCGCCTTTAAAACCTTGGCATTACAGGGAATGGACTATGACTATTCCTGGAATAAGCCTGGCGAACAATATATCAACGTTTACGATTACATTCGGGCTTAGTCGTCATTGAATGTAACAATTTCGTTACACTAAAGGCACAATCCGGTTCAACAACACACTATCTTATTCGAGAGACTATGGGATTTTTTGATTTATTGACTAAGAAGACCGCCATGCCGGCCCCGGCCCAAGCCTTACCGGGGCGATCAACCCCCCTACCCATCCCAGCAAAACATTTTGTCAATGGGCATCCCCTCGCCCCCCCCTTTCCCGACGGCATGGAAACGGCCCTATTTGGTTTAGGTTGTTTTTGGGGTGCTGAGCGCAAATTTTGGCAAATACCAGGGGTTTTTTCCACAGCGGTAGGCTATGCAGCCGGCTACACCCCCAACCCCACTTACCAAGAAGTGTGCTCGGGGATGACGGGGCACAACGAGGTCGTGTTGGTGATTTTTGACCCCCAACAGGTTAGTTACGCCCAATTGTTGAAAATGTTTTGGGAAAGCCACAATCCCACCCAAGGCATGCGGCAGGGTAATGACGTCGGTACCCAATACCGTTCAGGAATTTATACTTACTCTGATGATCAACAACAACAAGCAAAAGCCTCCCAAGATGCTTATCAAACGGCGTTAACCCAAGC
>JBEAQB010000362.1:0-10556 GCA_041164125.1 Cyanobacteriota bacterium | reverse complement strand
TATTCCAACGGAATGGGGGGACTGTGGCGGCAGGTTCAATCCCGATCATTCCCTTTTCTTCCATGTTGAGGACAGAAGGGTAACAACCAAAACCCTTGTAATTACAGGTTTTTGGGGACTGACATGCCCGTAGGGGGTCTTTATGCTGATAGTCAAGGATGAATGAGTGAAGTCACTTAGGCCGATGAAACCCCATCCTACCCAGCGAATTCTCAAGCCCCTCATACTGATGTTTACTAACTATTCCAGCTACACCGCCATCGCCCTTCGCAACTATATGATTGCCGCTCTTACCGTTTTAAGCGTTAGCGTAGGAATTGGCGAACTTTTTAATCAGCCATCCCGCCTTGCTACTCAAAACACCATCGATACTTACACGTCTTACCTCAGTGCGGGTTTGGTCAGCCATGCCCAATCTTCCCTGAAATAGCGGATCAAGATGCTGACTTGGGATTTCGGTAAACTCATCCTCCTGGCTCAAGCAAGCAAGGGTTACTGCCGCGACCGGCAGGGGTTACGGCTGACATCGCTGGCCATCGAGACGCCGGTTACAGTTTGCCTTTTCTGCTGGCGTGAGGTCTTTGGCGGCAACATCCCGCCGCAGGAGGATGCCATTATGTCCCATCAAGAAACGCGGCAGTTGTTGAGCTGCAATGACGTCTAGGGTGTTTAGGTCATAGGTAGTATAAACGGTCTTTTCGGGAAGATCAAAGAAAATATCTAATACCGTGATGGTTTGCCGACGAGGTAGGTTGCTATCAATCAATGATCTTGGTCCTGCCCCTAAATTTCCCGTATGCAACAGTTGCAAGTTGCCCCGATGGGCCGGGTAATAGGCATGGTGATGACCACTGATATAAGTATGAACATCATATTTTTCCAAAAGTGCTCTCAGCGCATCAGCATTTCGCATCACCTCTCCGGGTTTGTTGCGACCGACAGCGACAGCGTAGAGTGGCAGATGTCCCAACAGTATTCGTAGTTTTGCCTGTCGGGCTTCTGGGCTAGACAAGGCCTGTTCTACCCAGTCCAATTTTTCGGGGGGAATGTAATCCGACGATCCATCCCAGGCAAGGAAAAAGATATCTTGGAATTTAAATGTGTAATAAAAGGGAAAGTCTTGACGGTCAATAAAGTCAAGGCCAGGATCATGCTGCGGCGCTTGCCAATATTCCGCCGCCAGGTTGCGTTCTTTGGCAAACAGGAAGGTTTTTTGGGGGCCTAGCGCACTCGATGCATCGTGGTTTCCCAGGGTAAACCCATAGGGCATGTTGGTCTCTCGTAACGGTTTCATGATCTGCTGATCAAAAGCGGTCCACATGGCCTGGATTTGTTCTTCTGACAAGGTCGATTTTTGCCCCGCCACCATATCACCGCTACAAATAACCATATCTGGTTGCCAGAAGGGCATCAGTTGCAGCGCTTTGGTTACTTCTGGCTCATAGGAAGTAGATCCATAGGCACTGTTGAGATCACTGATCACAACCAAACGCGTATCTCCCCGGGGAGGCGCAAACAATTTGCCCCCTTGTGCTGAAGCAATGGTTGTCTGGGTGGCGATCGGTAAAGCGCCAAAGTTTTGCGGGCTTGATTCTGCCTTAGAGGACAGGGCAATGATGGGGGGGCGTAATGCGGCCCACCCCAGCACCAGGATAAGGGTTACCCCAAAGCAGATTGCTTGAATGTTTCGGGAATTCCGCCAGTGCATAGTTGCTGATCAAAATAGTGGGGTTGAAGCTTTGCTGATTTGAGGATGAGTCCTTGGTGATAGAGATTGTTTGACTGTAGCACCACAACTAGAACAGTTTTGGGACGTATAGTCCAGATTAATGGGAGAGCGGCAACTGTGTAACATCGTCCAATGGCATTAGCTTAGAGCGGATCGAGCCAATTAACCCAAAGTGCCGTGGGGAGCATCGGTAACATCGGGAGTAAACACATCAGCCATTGTTGCCAAGTCAGAGGAGCTGTGGCAAATAGGGTATTCATCACCCCCCACTGACTCAAAAGAAGTTGTAGGACGATGGCTGTCACAATCCCGACAACAAGGATAGGAGCATTGGTAATCACACGGGTTTGACCACGAATATATTGGATAAGATTGGCACCTAATTGGCTGATGCTAACTAAATAAACAATACGGGCCGCAACCAGCGCTTGAATCGCCATTGTCCGCGCTACGGCAATGTCTCCCGTTGTGGACTTTGCCCATTCAAAGAGTCCGAAGATTAAAATCCAATTGAAGACCGATACTACTAAAATGCGGCGGATCAGTTTGGGCGTTAGCAAGGGTTCATTGGGGTTGCGGGGAGGCTGTCGCATCATTCCCTGCGGTTTAGGCTCAAAGGCAAGAGGAACCGTCATCGTGATGGAATTGATCATATTCAGCCAGAGGACCTGCAAAGATAAAATCGGTAAATCCCGCGCCAGCAAAGCACTGATCAAAATTGTCATGGATTCTCCGCCATTGACCGGCAGCAGAAAGGCGATCGCCTTCTGCAAATTTTGATAAACCGTTCGCCCTTCTTCCACGGCGGCTTCAATGGCAGCAAAATTATCATCGGTCAAGAGCATGTCAGCCGACTCCCGTGCCACTTCTGTGCCACCTTTACCCATTGCAATACCAATATCAGCCTGTTTGAGGGCTGGGGCATCATTGACCCCATCGCCTGTCATTGCCACAATGTTCCCCGTGGCTTGGAGGGCTTCCACCAGTTGCAACTTCTGGGCTGGGGCAACTCTGGCAAAGACTGAGCCTTCTGCTGCGGCTTTCTGGAGATCCTGATCAGTCAGATGCGCTAATTTTTGCCCGGCCACTGCCACCACCCCAGCGGCCGTTTGAATGCCCATACGTTGCGCGATCGCCCGGGCAGTGGCAATGTGATCGCCTGTAATCATCTTGACGTCAATGCCCGCAGCCTGACAGGCCTGCACTGCCGCAATGGCCTCTGGACGGGGGGGATCAATCATGCCCTGTAACCCTAAAAAGACTAAATCAGTCGTAATATCCTCATGGTCAATGGCGTGCTGATGGGCCGCTGCCACTTTTTGCGCAAAGGCCAACACCCGTAGGCCCTGACCGGCCATTGCCTCAACTTCTTGCTTAATTTGCGCGGAATCGAGGGCGATCGCCTGCCCGTCGGCAGAAAGCATCTGGCTACACCGTCTAAGCAAGGCTTCCACTGCTCCTTTGACGTAAATCATCCGAGGCTCGGCATCGTGCAGGGTCGCCATATACTGATAGTCTGACTCAAACGGAATGGCATCTAATCTGGGTTGCATCACCGCCAGCCTGACTTGACTTAGCCCAGCTTTTTCCGCGACCGTAATTAACGCTCCTTCCGTGGGATCGCCTACCACTGACCAGTCTGCCCCGGTTTGTTTGAGTTGAGAGTCATTGCACAAAACACCGGCCATCAAACAGGCCCGTAAAACCGTTGGCAGTTCTTCCAGCACGGGGGCCGTGTCATTGCCGCCAGTGACCAGGGTGATGTCGCCTTTAGGACTATAGCCACCACCACTCACAGCATATTTTTGTCCTCCTGTATAAATGGCTTGGACTGTCATCTGGTTTTCTGTTAAGGTGCCAGTCTTGTCGGAACAAATCACTGTGGTGCTCCCCAAAGCCTCGACTGCTGGCAAGTTGCGAATGATGGCGTTGCGTTTGGCCATGCGGTTTACCCCAATGGCTAATGTGATTGTCACGACAGCGGGTAGTCCTTCGGGGATGGCACTGACGGCTAATGCCACCGCCGCCTCAAACCGGTGAATCCAGGACTCTCCCTGTCCCACGCCAACCACAAAGGTGAAGGTTGCCAGGGTCAAAATAACATAGAGTAAAGTATGGCTGAATTGCTCAAACTTGCGGGTCAGCGGGGTACTCAGATTAACTCGGTTTTCCATTGACTGAGAAATTTGCCCCACTTCGGTGGCACTAGCCGTCGCGACCACTAGGCCCTGCCCCTGGCCAAAGGTAACAAAACTGCCGGCATAAGCCATATTGTGACGCTCGGCGAGGGGGGTCTCCGCTGGCAGAATTTGCAGAGATTTTTCCACTGGAACGGATTCCCCTGTCAAGGCCGATTCATCCACCTGTAAGGTGCGAACCCGCAACAGTCGCAAATCTGCGGGAACTTTATCGCCCGATGTTAGTAAAACCAAGTCCCCTGGCACCAGATCCCGTGAGGGAATTCGCAGGGGTTGTCCTTCCCGCACAACAGTGGTTTTCGTGGTGACGGCTTGGGCAAGGGAGGCGATCGCGCCTTCCGCTTTGGCTTCTTGTACATAGCCAATTACGGCGTTAATCAGCGTGACTCCCCAGATAACGGCCGCATTAGTCCAAGACCCTAGGAATGCCTTAACCACTCCAGCCAGAAGCAAAATATAGAGGAGGGGTTGATGAAACTGCAGCAAGAACCTTAGCCAGGCCGGTTTGCCTGGCTTAAACTGCAATTCATTCCAGCCATATTGTGACGTCCGGCGGGCGACGACTTCGGGGGTTAAGCCAGTCTCTGCGTTGCTGCTCAAGCTCTCTATAACGTCAGATGCAGAGAGAGAGTGATAAGCACATGAGGGGGATGGGACGGGCATCACTGCCTCCGACGGTTAGATACACCTTTCCCTAATAGCGTATCACTCATGAAAAATCGATTGTCCAATGACTATCAAGCCGCTGACAACCCCGATCGCCAAACTGAGCAAATAGCTCCTCAGTCGGCCCGCGGAAGTCTACCCCACCAGGAATAACAACAGAAGACATACAATCTTCCAGGATATGTAATCTATTGACGAAGTCGACTCCTTTCGCTTCGGCCGCCGTCACTAAATCGGCGATCGTCCAGGCGACACAATGGCTTTTGGCCTGCCCAGCAATCACGATTTGATCAAAGTCTAGTAAGTGTTTAATTAAATCGACATCCGGGCGATCAGGGGCAGTAAAGGCACGACCTAAATGATTCTCGGTGACTTCCGCCCCTAAAACAGAATAATTTTCAGTGAGGGGGTGTCGTCCTTTCAACTCCAGCCGGGCTTGGGTCTGCCGCGCCATACCATGAAAAAATATGGCTTCCTCGATGCCAGCAACCAAGGCATGACCCATTCCCCCCAACAGGGAATGATAGGGCCAAATCATTAAACGATATTTTCCCGTTGCTTCTAGTTGTTCAAGGTAGTAACGGCCATAAGCTTGCAAATCAGCATCGGTGTAATGGGATAAGACATGACAGATGGCCGGGTTAACGCGCCAACCCTGCTGATCAAGATCCTCTAAGGTAATCTGGCGGCCAGGGGCCGGATGCTCTCCTTGATCATTGATCCAAAAAATCGGATGAAAAATTTGTAGGGGTTGATGGGTATCGAGGGTGGCGCAAATTTCAGTAATATGCCCTAAATTGCGATAGATAAATTGGCAAAGACGTTGATTGTCAGCAACGGCTCCGGGCACAAATAATTCAAAATTGGGTAAACAAAATGTGTTTTGCAGATCAATTAAGAGTAAACAAGTCCGAATATCGTCTGTAAAAGCCGGTGGAATCTGATGTTGTCCAGCCCATTGGCGGGCTTGACTAGCCCGTTCTTGGTAAGGCACAGACCACAAGGTACTCAGACGCTCAGCATTGTAAAACGGTGGCAGGGGTAAGGTCATGGGGAATTACCAGGGGGACGAGGACGACTGATGGTTCATCCTACTAAAAGCGCTAAATCAGTGCTGTTCGATCATCAACGCTCCGCCCTGCCCATCACAATAGTGGTTAGGGTTATTCCTTGGCTTGGAAAAAGGACATGATTTGCTGGACTAAACGTTGGAGATCTTGCCACGAGAGTTTCAGCAAGGAAAAAATTCCCAGAAAGATCAAGATGGTGCCAATGAGAAAATTACTGTCATACAAAAATAGCCCAACCATGACAATAAAGTAGGGAGATAAAATATGACTGATTTTATCCACAACTTGCACCGATTCTGGATTATTGTCAGTTTTTTTCATGGCCGATTGTTCCGGGGAAGGTCCTGTTGCTTCGTTACTGGTTTCTATGTCGATTTTTTCGGGTTCTCGTTCCTTGAGGTCTGGGTCAGCCTCTAATGCTGCAACGGCATTACGGTTGGGTTGATCAGCAAAGTTACTCAGCATAAAGTTTTAGGGGTCAAGCGCAGGAAGATTGACAATTTTGTTAATCATAACCAGAGGGTTTCGTAATCATCGTTGTGGGCCTTCAGGAAACGAACCGGTTTTTACCGCCGACCCTGTCTCAGGGATCAGGGAGTTCCCCTTGTCTCATTGACTCGTTGACTGGGCCGATTTACCCAATAATAGAAGGCATTCTCTCTGTGCCTGTGGTTATATGTCTACCGATCTATCGGTTTATCTTAGCAAAGCCCGTCGTGCTGGGGCGGAGGTGGCGGAAGTTTATGCCTCCTATTCCCGCTCCCAGCCCGTTTTTTTTGAAGCGAATCGCCTTAAACAATTGGAAAGTGTAGAGTCAGAAGGGGTTGCGTTACGCGTCTGGCATGAAGGGCGTTCGGGATTAGCCACTAGCTATGGACCGGTTGACCCCGATAGGCTGGTAGACAAGGCCTTGGCGATCGCCGCGCTCAATCCGCCACACCCTATTTACCTAGCCCCTCCCCAGCAAACAGGCCCGATCAACTTAGGGGAGAATTTTGCGGTCAAGCAGTTAATTGAATGGGGGGAAACGGCGATCGCCACATTACGGCAGGAATTTCCAGACGTGTTGTGCAGTGCTGAATTTTCCTGCAGCTCAGAAACCATTCACCTCCTAAATAGTGAAGGAATGGACTCTCAATGGACAGACAATAGTTTGAGCTATTACCTAGGGGTGGAATGGATTCGGGGGGATGACTTTTTAGCGATTTATGACGGAGAACAACGGCGAGGAGCGGCTGACTTACCCAGCTTAATCCACAATATACGACAGCGACTCCTCTGGGCCGAGCATCATCAAGCCATCCCCTCAGGCAGGACTCCTGTGCTACTAAGCCATAGCGCCGTCAATTTGCTGTGGGATACCGTCGGCGCCGCCCTTAACGGTAAGCGGGTTGCGGAAGGGGCTTCTCCTTGGGCCAATAAACAGGATCAATCCGTGGCGGTGACTGACCTGAACCTCTGGCAAGATCCCTGCCAAGCTCCCTATGATTGTCCCTTTGATGATGAAGGCAGTCCCACCCAACGCCTTGAATTGATTAAAAATGGTCGAGTGGGTCAATTTTACAGTGATCTAGCTACCGCCGCTAAGCTAGCACAGCGGCCAACGGGTAATGGCTTTCGTTCTGGCTTGGGGAGTTATCCGAGTCCAGGCTTAGTCAATTTGATCGTAGAACCGGGGACCGCCAACTTTGCTCAACTCTTAGCGCAATTAGGCAATGGCTTGGTAGTCGACCAACTTCTAGGGGGCGGGGCTGATATTTCCGGGGACTTCTCCGTCAACGTCGAGCTAGGATACCGGCTGGAAAACGGCGAAATTACCGGTCGGGTTAAAGACACCATGATTGCGGGCAATGTCTACGATCTGTTAACGCAAATTGTTGCTATCGGTGGCGATCGCCGTTGGCAGGGATCCTGCGCCACCCCGTCTTTGATTGTGGATCAGGTTTCCGTCATTACTTAAAGCCCAATCCGCTACAATCAATTTGGTTTCGTTATCCATCCAGTGAGGCTGCAATGATTTTTCCGGGCGCAACCGTACGAGTCGTCAACCCCGACGATACTTATTACCGCTTTGAAGGCTTAGTACAACGGGTCAGCGACGGCAAAGCGGCGGTACTGTTTGAAAATGGTAATTGGGATAAATTGGTGACCTTTCGCCTGGGTGAGTTAGAAGCCCTGAATCCCCTCGGTTAACGACGAGTTAAGTCAACTTTGCGCTGGGGCCAGGAGTCTGATGGCAAGCAGTCCCTGTGCTCCCCATGGCAAGTGGACATTATGGCGCGACAGTGTCTGAATTGACGACATTGGCGTTGGTGGGCAGTTGGTTGACCACCATAAACCGTTTCATCGCCTGAACCAGTGCCGGAACGGATTTTTGGCTAATCAAATAAAACTTAAACTCCTCTCCTTGACTCAGCAACTGGGCATAGGCCGCTGCAGAATCCAAATAAGGTTGATAGCTTGGGTCATTGGCAATGTGAACTTGCATAAAGGGCAAAATAATTGATGCGCCATACAAATGTAGTAAATTTTGATCTGGCAGGGTGACTTTATCAACAGATTCAATAGTATTGGTGATGCTGGCATCTAATTTAGAAAAATCAACATGGGCTTGACCTTCCATCAGGGTTAGGTATTTTTCTCGGCTACCTAAACGGGGAAAGGAACGAGCTTGCTCTAAAACAAACGGTGTTGCCGGATCATAACTGCCTCCCATCATGACCACGGGAATGGTCACTTTCTCCAACCCCTTAATGCCAAAAACTGCACTGTTAACGGGGTTAGCCGCCACGATCGCCGTCACGCGTGGATCCCGAAATTGATAGTTTTCATGGGGGAGGCTGAGGGCGTCACATTGCAACAACAAGGCCATGTTGGGAACCCCTTTGCTGATGTCGCATTCCGTCTGTAGGTAGTCCCAGTCAAATTCAGCGCCGGCAAGCGCCAATGCCGTATAACCGCCAAAGGAATGGCCCCCCACCCCGACGCTGTCGAGAGTTAATCGCCCCTGAAATTGACCCTGGTTGCGACGTTCTAGCTCATCAATGACATAACTCACATCCTTGGGACGATCAATAAAGTCGGCGACATAATAAGGCTGCAGCGCTTCTCCCTCCAGCATTGCTTGGGCCAGGGCAAAATCACTCCCTGGGTGTTGGGGTAACGCCACTAAAAAGCCGTAGGATGCTAGGCTGAGGGCAATTTGGTCGAAGTCTTCGGGTCGCGAGGCTAGTCCATGGGAAATCACCACCACTGGGGTTTGCCCCGTTTTCCACCGTTGAGGATGATAAATATCCACATAAAATCGGCGATCGCGACTGGGGTCAACAAGGTGCCAGGTCTGCTTGGGGGCGACGCCGTAGGGGCCAGGTTGGGTAGGATTATGTTGGGCCAAGAGGCTGGGATCAATGGGGGGATCGGTGTTGGCTTCCGCAGCGGAGAGTACAGCTAACTCATTGACAAAATACTCTGTCGCGGAGACCACTAAATTGAGCGCTTTCGCACGTGCTTCTAAGGTTTCACCTTCTAAATGGATATCCGTGGGATATTGTTGGATGAAATTCAGTAATGTTAAGCCCTTTTCTGGATCCATAGCCGCTTGAATCAGTGCCCCCCGAATCCCATAGAAACCATTGCTTCCCCAAGGGGAATTCAAAATGTATCCCGCCCGCTTCAGTAGCTTCTCCCCCACGCTACTGTGGAAAAAACGGTTCAGAACCAAGGGATCAACCTCAGCTTTAAACTGCATCACTTCCCGCAATTTCTCCAGTTTTTCCGCTGAGGTACCAACGAGATTAAATAGAAACGCCAAGTTTGAGTCTACCGTGCCGTTTTCAACAAAATTTTCCAGGGATTCAACCTTGACCGTCAATTTAATTGGGCCATAGGTAAAAAAGATGTTTTCAGCTCCCTTACTCGGCAATGGGGTGAAAAGCGTGGCAAGGGCCCCCACACCGAGAGACCAGAACCAACGAGAGAAACGTTTGGAATGAGCGATCATAAATGTGCTTAAGCTTAGTGGAGCAATGGGCTGATTTTAAGGACTATAGCAGTCCTATCTGCTGGGGGAGTCAAGACCCGCCCCTTCCTCTCCTACCCCAGCAGGAGCCGAGTGATAGTTGTTGAATAGAAAACTGATCTGGCGAAGGCGGAGGGGGCTATCCTCTTCAATTATTACTGACCATGCCGCCTAATTTAGCAGTCCTTCCCGGCTTTCCCTTAAGATAGCTATAATCTCCTATTGCTTAATTTGAATTTGATCATGATTCCAGGTGAAATCATTCCCGCAGAGGGCGATATTGAACTGAATGCTGGCCGTCCGACTCAAGTCATTAATGTGGCCAATAGCGGCGATCGCCCCATTCAAGTAGGTTCCCATTACCATTTCTATGAAGTTAATTCGGCCCTGCAGTTTGAACGGGAATTAGCCAAAGGAATGCGGCTTAATATCCCGGCTGGAACAGCGGTGCGTTTTGAGCCGGGGGATGAAAAAACGGTTACCCTTGTGCCCTATGCTGGCAGTCGAGAGGTGTATGGCTTTAATAATCTAGTTGATGGCCCGTTGGCTGAGGGTTAGGAGCAGATGCTTGTAATCTAGGATTATCTAGTCTTTTCTGTGTTTATCTATCCACTCCCTGACAGCTTCGCGTGCGCAGTCGTTCAGAGACCGCTCATAGCGCTCATAGGATGTGGCTAGGTTAATCAAGTCCTGCTTTTCGGTATCAGAGAGTTGGACAGACAGTCATTTCATTGCGGCATAACGAGCTATCAAACTGCCTGCCAAGTCGCCGGGATTCCACTTTGGGTTAGCGGCCTCTCGCGCATTGTTGACTTTTTCCTTTAAGTCCTCCAGCAATTGTCCTTCGTCCATCTGGTCGGCCACAGCTCGCACAA
>JBEAQB010000361.1:0-5316 GCA_041164125.1 Cyanobacteriota bacterium | reverse complement strand
ATGACCGCCTTCTACATGTTTCGTATGTATTTCATGACCTTTGAAGGGGGGTTCCGGGGCAATGACCCGGCCGCCAAAGACGGGGTATTACGCTTTTATGGTCTCCTGCCCAACTTTGGCCCCGGCGCCATGAATGTTAAGGAATTGGCTGATAACTCCGACGCTGGGAATGAACATCATGCTGCCGAACCCCATGAATCGCCGTTAACCATGACCTTTCCCCTCATGGCTCTGGCGGTGCCGTCTGTTCTTATTGGTCTCCTGGGTCGTCCTTGGGCGAATCAATTTGAAGCCTTTATCCATGCCCCTGGTGAAATGGTAGAGCAGGCCGCCGAATTTGAATGGGCAGAGTTTTTGATCATGGCGGGCAACTCCATTGGTATTGCCTTAATCGGCATCACCCTCGCCTCGTTGATGTATTGGCAACATAAATTGAAGCCCCAGGCGATCGCCGATAAACTGCCAGCGTTGTATCAATTGTCCCTCAACAAATGGTATTTCGACACTATTTATGACCGGATTTTTGTTCAAGGTTCCCGCCGTCTTGCTCGCCAAATTATGGAAGTGGACTACAAAGTTATTGACGGTGCCGTTAACTTAACGGGGTTAGTCACCTTAGTCAGTGGGGAAGGCTTGAAATACCTGGAAAACGGTCGGGCCCAGTTTTACGCCTTGATCGTTTTTGGTGCGGTCTTAGGATTTGTCATTGTGTTTAGCGTCACATAGTTGCCGGCAAGGCGAATCGACTCGTTAGTCGACAGAGCAGAAACCTTCCTGTTTCGCTTCAGCCGCAAGCATGAGTTCACAGCGACCTGGCCCCACCATAGCTCGGTCGCTTTTTATTGGGATAAAAAAAACCCGGTCAGACCGGGTCAAAAAACGTCATTAGCAACACATGATCAAGCAGCTAAGGCACCAAATCACAGGTCAATGGACAAGCGGCAAATAACGGCTTATGCATCAAATGCGTTTCACCATATAACCAACCTAACCATTTGACCTCGTGGGGATAGACGCCTTTGAAAGTTAACAGCCCTGCACCGGTCAATACCGCCAAAATTGTCCCGCCAAATAAACTGCCTGCTACCCACACCACCGCGCTCACCGGCAGCACTGACTGTAGAACGACTGTTGCCAAAACGCCAATAGTCGCCATGACAACCACTAAGGGGAAACCCACCACCAACAAGCACACGAGTAACGTAAATGCCCAGACTGAAAAACTCTTCATGAGGGTGAGCGTGTAGCTCATCCCTACCCCTTCTCTTGATGAAAGTTCCATAACGCTTAACTCCAACAACAACAATTTTGAATTATCAATCTCCCCAATCCCTTGGAAAAAACGTTTATCTCAGCCGCTTTCTCTAAAGGTTGGTGAAATCTAGTATAAGAAACGCCTCAACGAATCTGAGTTTTTTTAACAATTATTTACATTAAGTGGTTGACATTCCCCCAAAAAGATTCGAGGCAATGCTCGTGACGACTGAGATAGAAAACCCCCTTTACTAGTTTTGTCTACTGTTGAACATAAATGGTGGTATTAAGTTGTCATTTTTGCTTGATCCCTCTGTTATCAGTTTTTGTGCTCTTAATAGCCGGCTCTAATCTGTCTATTCTGTCCCTAAGTTTTCTTTACATTTCTTTACGTTTCCCCCGGGTATTCTCATGAAAGTAGTGGGGCGAGATCACAGCCCGTGATCAATGCACCTTGTTGTGGCGATGTCTGCCAAACTCTTGGGACTGAATTACGTTGATTTGTTAACGAGTTAGCGGCAAGTCCCCTGGTCTCCATTAGCCTAAAGACAAGGTAAATTTCGTCGCTGCACAATGATGCTGAGATTTGCGCGGCTGCTTCCTCCACCTCGAAACCTATGATGCCTTCCTTTGATGATCTCCCCTCCCAGCAACAGTCTGCGCCGCCGCCCCCTGCGGTGGTTGCTTCTATAACCAGTGGGCGATCGCCGGAGCAACCGTCCTTAGACGCATTAATTCGCCTCGCGTTTGACCAAGGCTTTTCCGATCTACACCTGGGGATTGGGGAAGCACCACGGATGCGGGATCGGGGGGAAATGATTACTCTGGACTATCCCCCCACTGACGCCCCAACGTTTAACAGTTGGTTACGGGAAATTCTCAGCGAAGCCGACATTCAGCACTTTCAACAAGCATTAGAGTTTGACGGTGCCACTCAGTATGACTTTGCACGGGTGCGGATTAATGTGTTTGAGAGTTTATTGGGAACGTCGATGGTGTTGCGGTTAATTCCGCTGAAAATTCTAACCCTAGAAGAGTTACAACTGCCGCCGATTTTACGCACCGTTGCCGATGCTCACAAAGGGTTGATTTTAGTGGCAGGGCCCACTGGGTCAGGGAAATCCACCACCCTAGCGGCCATGGTGGACTACATTAATAACCACCATGCCAAGCACATCATCACGATTGAAGATCCGGTGGAATTTGTTCACCAAAGCCGCCGTTCTTTGATCAAACAGCGGGAAGTGGGAATACATACCTTGTTCTTTGATAACGCCCTGAAGGCGGCCCTGCGGGAAGATCCTGATATTATTCTGGTGGGGGAAATGCGAGATAAAAGCACCGTCAATACGGCGCTTAAAGCAGCGCAAACCGGTCATTTGGTGCTGGGAACCCTCCATACCAACAGTGCCATTAAAACCTTAGAGCGGATTTTGACCCTTTACACCGCGGCAGAACAACCCGCCCTGCGATCGGCGATCGCCGAATCATTAGTGGCAATTATTGCCCAGGGATTATGCCGTACTATTGATGGTAAACGGTGCGGCTTCCACGATATTTTGATCAATACGGAAACAGTCAAGGACTATATCCGCCAGGGCAGATACGATGATATTGCCGAGTTGATGCAGACTGGAGAATACGATGGCATGATTACCACAAATCAATCCCTATTTACCCTTTACCAAGATGGCCGCATTACCCAGGAAACCGCGTTGGACCTGTCCCCTGCGGCTAACGAAATGGCCATGATGCTGCGGGGACGGATATAGCCTTGGTGAAGTATGCCCTTGTACACGAATGGTTAACCCCCCACGCCACAGGGGGGTCTGAGTTGGTGGTGCAAGACATCTTGCGTCACGTTCCAGCGGACTTATATGCACTGATTGATTTTGAATCCCGCAACCCCGACAGTTATCTGTATGGTCGTGCCATCGGGACGACGTTTTTACAACACTTCCCCTTCGCCGCCAACGGAGTCCAAAAATATTTGCCCCTTCTTCCCCTGGCGATCGAGCAATTGGATTTACGGGACTATGACGTGATCCTCTCCTCTTCCCATGCGGTTGCCAAGGGGGTATTAACCGCGCCTGATCAAGTCCATATTTGTTATTGCCACACCCCTATGCGCTACGCCTGGGATCTCACCTTTGACTATCTCAAGCACAGCAACGCTGGCCGGGGACTGCCGGGACTATTGACCCGTTATCTGTTACACCAACTGCGGCAATGGGATGTGATTTCCGCCAACCGGGTGGATTATTTCCTCGCCAATTCCCAGCATACGGCCCGGCGCATTTGGCGTTGTTACCGCCGTCAAGCCGACGTAGTCTACCCACCAGTGAACTTGGAACGGTTTACTTATCACCCCCAAAAGGCCGATTTTTTCCTGACCGTTTGTCGTCTGGTCAGTTATAAACAGATTAAATTGATTGTTCAGGCATTTAATCAGCTTAAGTTACCGTTAGTCGTCATTGGTGACGGCCCAGATATGGCCATGCTAAAGGCGATCGCCAAACCGAATATTCAGCTTTTAGGGACCCAGCCCAATGCAGTGGTAGAAGATTACATGGCCCGGGCAAAGGCGTTCGTTTATGCGGCCTGTGAAGACTTTGGTATCGCTCCTGTGGAAGCGCAGGCCTGTGGCACACCGGTGATCGCCTTTGGCAAGGGGGGGGCCTTAGAAACGGTGGTTGACTATTATCAAAACCCTCAAACGGCGACAGGGATTTGGTTTCACCAGCAAACCCCCCCGTCACTCATCGAAGCCGTTGAAACTTTTTGTACAATTAACCATCAAATAAACCCAGAGAACTGTCGCCTGCAAGCGAACCGTTTTTCTTCTAGAATATTCAAAACGTCATACCTGACGTTAATTGAAAAATACTGTCAAGAGGCTTTACCTTAAGCCAATTGCCAGTTCCAGTCCCAAAATTTTCAGCCTAAAATGGCATAACCTGCTATTTCAAGCCTTATGATTGGGACTATATGGTGTGATGTGTGATGGAGTACAATGACTGCTAATAGCTCACCGATCGCCGTTAAAGCTCTCCGAGCCTTAGTGCGGCGCGGATTTTACCCTACGGTTTCTCCGAGACGGTATCAGCACGCCCGGGCGAGATCCCGTGAAAAGGCCCTTGCTAAGCGTCTGTTTGATATTGGCTTCTCCCTGTCCGTTTTAATTTTCTGCTCGCCGTTGTATTTGGCGATCGCCTTGATGATTGCTGTCAGTTCTCCCGGACCCATTTTTTATGTCCAGGAGCGGGTGGGGCGCAAGTTCAAGCGCTTCAAATGCATTAAGTTTAGAACCATGGTAACCAACGCTGACGAAATTCTCGAGGCGTTGATGGCGGATTGTCCCCAGACCCGGGAAGAATTCGAGAATAATTTTAAATTGCGGGATGACCCACGCATTACTTGGATTGGCAAGTTCTTGCGGTTGACCAGTCTCGATGAATTTCCCCAATTCTGGAATGTTCTGAGGGGGGATATGAGCGTGGTGGGTCCCCGTCCCCTGATTCCCGATGAATTACAAAAATATGGTCGCCAAATCAACCAAGTCCTCAGCATTAAGCCCGGCCTAACCGGATTGTGGCAAGTGTCAGGACGGAATGATATTCCTTACCCTGAACGGGTGCAAATCGACGTTTATTACGTCCATTATCGCACCATGACCCTGGATTTTCTGATTATTGCTAAAACCCTGGGGGTCATGATCTTTCCCAATAATAACGGTGCCTATTAACCGCCATTTTTCTGGTTGAAAATCTTTGATCTGCCCCTGTTACTGGCGTCTTGATGCGTCAAATATTTTACTGCGGAAAATCATTTTCCAGCAAATATTTCAATCAAACTGTTTTTCATAGCGAACCCGAAATTCATTGAAACTATAATCGTAGGTCAACCGCAAATAGCCTTGCTGGTCAATTTCGTAAATTGCTTCGAGAAAGGGAACAATCCGGAAGTCAGTGCTTGCCACCGTGTCACTGATGGCGGTTTCTACGTCGTAGACCAGTCCTTGGAAAATCATGGGGATGGCTAACTGGGTAATACCGACTTGGA
>JBEAQB010000360.1:0-4020 GCA_041164125.1 Cyanobacteriota bacterium | reverse complement strand
CCCACCCTCGGCACCGACGTGGGCGCCCTGCAGGAGCGCATCACCTCCACCAAGGAAGGGTCCATCACCTCCATCCAAGCGGTTTATGTACCGGCGGATGACTTAACTGACCCCGCTCCGGCAACGACCTTCGCCCACTTAGACGGAACTACTGTATTATCCCGGGGCTTAGCGGCCAAAGGGATTTACCCCGCTGTGGATCCCCTCGATTCCACCAGCACCATGCTCCAACCCTCCATTGTTGGGGAAGATCACTACAACACGGCTCGGGAAGTGCAATCTACCCTGCAACGCTATAAAGAGCTGCAAGATATTATTGCCATTCTGGGTCTGGACGAATTGTCGGAAGAAGACCGTCTAACGGTGGATCGAGCCCGCAAAATTGAGCGTTTCTTATCCCAACCCTTCTTCGTGGCAGAAGTCTTCACCGGCGCCCCCGGTAAATACGTGTCCCTAGCGGATACCATCAAGGGCTTCAAAATGATTCTGGCGGGTGAATTAGATGAGTTACCCGAGCAAGCCTTCTACCTAGTGGGTGACATCGAAGAAGCCAAAGCGAAAGCTGAAAAACTTAAAGGCTAATGCTAGTTAGGGATTTGTTGGGGGTGGGAGCGGAGACAGTTTTTCTGCCTTGCACTCCCTTATCCCTTTTAGCCACTCTTTCAATAACGCTATAACACGGAAATTCCTAAACATGACGTTAACAGTACGGGTTATTACACCGGATAAGGTGGTCTGGGATGACGAGGTTCAGGAACTGATCCTTCCCAGTACGACGGGGCAATTAGGTATTTTAAGCAACCACGCGCCTTTGCTAACCGCATTGGACATTGGGGTGATGCGAGTCCGTCCCGGCAAGGATTGGCAAAACATCGCCGTTATGGGGGGGTTTGCTGAAATTGAAAATAATGAAGTCAAGGTCTTGGTCAATGGGGCGGAGTTGGGCGCAGAAATCGACGCGGAAACGGCTCGTCAAGCTTACAACGAGGCTCAAGGTGAATTGGCTGAAGCGAGCCGGGGGGATGACAAACCCAGTCAATTAAAGGCATCCCAGGCGTATAAAAAAGCGCGGGCCCGGCTTCAAGCTGCGGGAGGCGTGGCTTAGGCTTCGGCTCCGCTCAGCCTGCGGAAGGTTCTGCTCAGTTTGCGGAAGATTCTGCTCAGTTTGCGGAAGGTTTTGCTCAGTTTGCGGAAGGTTCTGCTCAGCCTGCGGAAGGTTCTGCTCAGTTTGCGGTTGCCAGAATGCACTGTTGATCAATTCCGTATCTCTGCATCCCATAAAAATTGCCATATTACTTCTCTCTGATGTTTCGTTGTTAGCAACATGGGAGAGATTTTTTTCATGGCAGGGGGGCGAGATTTGTTAGGGTGATTGAGGGCTTACCCATTAAAATTTTGAGGGATTGCCGAATGTTATCAGAAGCCGCTTCTACTGCAGAATTCAACCGTGACAGTGAAGGCAAGCCGAACTATCCCTTACTGCGCTTGGCATCAGTGTCTAAGGTTTATGGCACGGGGGAAACGACAGTTCATGCTTTGGCTAATGTGACGCTGCGCATTGACCAGGGGAGTTACTGCGCCATTATGGGGGCGTCGGGGTCGGGAAAATCCACCATGATGAATATTATTGGTTGCTTAGATCGACCCACGGTGGGGCAATATTTTTTGGACAATCAAGATGTGTCGGGGTTAACGGAAGATGAGTTGGCCAAAATCCGTAACCGTAAGATTGGCTTTGTTTTTCAACAGTTTTATCTCCTGCCCCAGATGTCGGCCCTGGAAAATGTGATGTTGCCAATGATCTACGCGGGGGTGCCCCCAGAAACCCGCAAAGAACGGGCGATCGCCGCCTTAATGCGAGTTGGGTTAGGTCAACGGTTACAGAATCGCCCCAATCAACTCTCTGGGGGACAGCAGCAACGGGTAGCGATCGCCAGAGCGATTGTGAATGAGCCGTTATTATTATTAGCCGATGAACCCACCGGGGCCTTAGACTCACAAACCACTGAAGAGGTGTTGACAATTTTTGAGCAATTACACCAATCGGGGATTACGATTGTGGTCGTCACCCATGAAGCGGATGTGGCCCAACATTCCCAGCGGATCATCGCCTTTCAGGATGGCCAAATTATTGAAGATCGCGCCGTCTTTCCCCCTGTTTCCCCAGCTTAATTGTTCATGAACCGTCTCTCTTCTGCCCCGAGCCCGCCCTGGCACCCGGGGACTATGATCGACCTCGACATCACCGGACTTAATCACGAAGGGGCCGGTATTGGCCGCCATCAAGATCGGGTGGTATTTGTTCCCGATACGGTCACTGGCGATCGCCTGCGGGTCAAATTAGTGCAAGTGAAAAAAAATCTGGCGATCGGCCAACGGGTGGAAATATTAGTGCCGTCTCCCCACCGTGTTCGCCCGGCCTGTATCGTTGCCGATAAATGTGGGGGTTGTCAGTGGCAACATATCGACGCCCAATTTCAAGCAGAACTTAAACAACAGCAGATTATTGACGCCCTAGAACGCATTGGCAAGTTTACCGACCTGCCCATGCAACCCTTTTTAACAGCCCCGAACGATTTAGGGTACCGCAACAAAGTCACCTATCCTCTCGCCCGCGCTAAAACGGGACAAGTCCAAGCCGGTTATTACCGTCGGGGTAGTCACAAGATCGTTAACCTCAACCAGTGTCCCATCCAAGACGATCGCCTCAATCCCCTGCTAGCCCAGATTAAGCAGGATATCCATACCCGGGGCTGGTCAATTTATGACGAAAACCAGAAGCGCGGTAAATTGCGGCATTTGGGGTTACGCCTTGGTCAACGGACGGGGGAAATTTTATTGACCTTAATTAGTGCCCAGGCCAGCTTGCCGGGGTTAGACGAGCAAGCCGAGCAATGGCTAGAGCGTTACCCCGATTTAGCCGGGGTTTGTCTGAATCTGCAACCGGAACCCAGTAACCGTATTTTTGGCCCCACGACCCAACTGATCGCCGGCCGGGATAGCTGTCGAGAACGGTTTGCCGGGTTGACCTACGCCCTCGGGGCCGACACTTTTTTTCAAATTAATACCGCCGCCGCTGAGGCGTTACTGACCCAGTTACAAACGGCGTTAAATCTCCAAGGTAATGAATGTTTACTGGATGCCTATTGTGGCGTGGGCACCTTTACCCTTCCCCTGGCGAAACAGGTTAAAACGGCGATCGGCATTGAAATTAACGAACATTCGGTTCAACAGGCCCAGCAGAATGCCGCCATTAATCACATTACCAACGCCACTTTTCTCGCTGGCACCGTGGAATCGTGCTTACCCACCCTCCCAGATCAGCCCGATATTGTCTTGCTCGATCCCCCCCGTAAGGGCTGTTCGCTAGCGGTGCTCACGGAAATCCTTAAACGTCGTCCCCACAAAATTGCTTATATCAGTTGCCAGCCCCCCACCCTGGCCAGGGACTTACATTACCTTTGTAAAGAAAACCACTATCAACTGACCTGGATTCAGGGCTGTGACTTTTTTCCACAAACCGCCCATGTTGAATGTGCTGTGATTCTCACGGCTTCCCAGCCGCAGTAACGATTGACATTGCCTGACCGCGCCACTGCCAAGCCAGGGAATGCGAAACTTTGGCAGGCGGCTCAGCCGCGATGAGCGAGCAGGGGACAAAGTTCATGCAAATTAGTTTTCTTTGCTAAAACCATTCTTTGTTTTCCCAAACCGAGACAGCTTATTCCCCATTCCCGTCATACTTGTTCCCTGGCAGTCAGTCTTTAGTGGCGATAGCTTTGACATGGTTGATGTCATTAATGATTGATCCCCTATCCTAGGAAATTGCCATTAATATCCACAGAATTTTTTGGGTTTTAGCGAATTAAGCGTGATCCCCAGCCATATCCTTCCATAATGTAGCTGCCAATTTAACATTTTTGTTACTGATTGATATCAATTCCTCCTGAAAGTATGTCAATTTGTAAAATGAATATTAAGACATGCTAAAGGAAATGACTCGGTAAAACTGAATGAAAC
>JBEAQB010000359.1:0-11810 GCA_041164125.1 Cyanobacteriota bacterium | reverse complement strand
AAAATCTCCCGGGTGAGCCAGGTTGCCGTGAACTGATAGAACCTTACCAGAACAGCGTCATCATCTTGCTGTCGATCGCCACTCACGACAGCGTTGGCGGTGGTCGGGGCGATCGCCTCAACAGCTTGAACCATGTCCCCAACAGGGGGGAGGTTTTCTGTTTGACCTAATAATAAGCGACAAACCCCATTTTCAATGGTCAGATCTGGACAATTTGCCGACTGTAAGATAAGTAATTTTGCCTCTCGGATAGCGTCCGGTGCCTGGCGGTGGATACCTCGGGCGATCAAGGTATGAACTGCCAAATACGTGGCTACGGGGGACGGCCGTTGACTTTCCGGCAGAAAAATCGCCGCTTGCTCCTCAATGCTCAAGTAGGGGCGCAGTTGCAGGATAAATTTGAGGAAGTCATCATTTGCTAATCCAGAGTAATCTTGCCCCTTCCCTTCAATGCCACCACGATCCTCGATCATGGCTTGCAGTAGGTCCAACCCTTGTTGGCGATTTTGCTGAGGGTCATCTGCCCTCTCCCCCGGTGGTGGTGGGGCGTCTGGGGGCCCAGGGGACTGGGTCACTAAGGCAAGGATGCGATAGGGGCGGAGCTTATAGAGATCCTGACGAATGGTGGTTTGTAAATCGGGAAAGGCATTTTCGGGTTGTAACCGTGCCAGGGCCTTGAGACTGGCGATCGCCGCTAAGTCATAGTGCTGTTGTTGCCAGTATTCTCGGCTCAATTCCCAGTGGGCCAGCGTGACAGACAGGAGGTAATCGGCCCGATCAACGACCTCATCTGCCTCGTCTGTTACAGCGGTCGGGGGATCGACCATCGGTTCGCCATATTTTAAAACCAGTTCATATTCCCCTAAGTCCAAAAGGATGAGTAGGACGCCAATCAGTTGGGCGTCAGCGCAGTCAAACTCCGGTTGGCTGAACGGCAGGGCATCGGCCGCGGGAGCCGGATCGCCCCACCACTGCTGGTCATAGGCGTGGCGTTGCGCCGGATCCCTTAATACGTCGTAGGCGATCGTCAATAGCGCATTACGAACGGCGATCGCCCCATCACTAAATTCCTGACGGGGTAATTGAGCGATACGATCTTGATAGGCCTGCTCAATCAGTTCCTCACTGGTTTGCTGAGGAACGCCTAACATACGATAAAGGTCAAGGGGAATCAGCACCGGAAAAGACCTTGGCAGAAAAAAAGCGACGCTTTGAGGGAAAAATTACTAGAATTTTCCCCCATACTATACATTAATCTTGAAATTCCGAGTCAACAATCCCGAGCATCGCTGCCTTTAGCCCAGACCCTCAGGGTCACTCAGTCGCGCTTCTGCCGGCACAGTGAGGCTTGCCCAGCGGAATTTGAGCGAGCCAGTCGGGATCGGCTGAAAGACCCCCTAGAAAATGCTACGATTGTGCTACCTTGACTCTTTTTCCCTTAACGAAAACCACGTTAACCGGGTAGTGTCGCCAAGCAACGAAAAAAGCAGCACTTGCCGACGTTGGGGGACTTATCCTCGGGAAAAACAAAGCAGTTCATTCAATCTATCACAACTTGTACTATGGTCTCAGAACGCGTTTTACCTGAGTTAAACACATCGGCAGTCTCTTTGGATAGGGAAACGGGCTTGACACTCTATGAGGACATGATCCTCGGCCGTTTTTTTGAAGACAAATGTGCCGAAATGTATTATCGCGGCAAGATGTTTGGCTTTGTTCATCTCTACAACGGTCAAGAAGCGGTTTCTTCCGGGGTGATTAAGGCGATGCGCCAAGACGAAGATTACGTTTGCAGCACCTACCGAGATCATGTCCATGCGTTAAGTGCGGGGGTGCCGGCACGAGAGGTGATGGCGGAATTATTCGGCAAGGAAACGGGGTGCAGTCGGGGACGGGGGGGATCCATGCACCTCTTCTCAGCGGCCCACCATCTGTTGGGGGGATTTGCCTTTATCGGTGAAGGCATTCCCGTCGCCCTTGGGGCCGCGTTCCAAAGTAAATATCGCCGGGAAGTATTTAAGGACGACCGTTACGACCAGGTCACCGCCTGCTTTTTCGGCGATGGCACCTGTAATAATGGTCAGTTTTTTGAATGTTTGAATATGGCGGCCCTGTGGAAACTGCCGATTTTATTTGTGGTGGAAAACAATAAATGGGCGATCGGCATGGCCCATGAACGGGCAACCTCCCAGCCAGAAATTTATAAAAAAGCCAGTGTGTTTAACATGGCCGGGGTTGAAGTGGATGGCATGGACGTTGTGGCGGTCCACCAAGTCGCCCAAGCGGCCGTGGCCCGGGCCCGGGCCGGCGAGGGGCCAACCTTGATTGAAGCCCTAACCTACCGCTTTCGGGGTCATTCGTTAGCAGATCCCGATGAGTTGCGATCGCCAGAAGAAAAGCAGTTTTGGACGGCCCGCGATCCGATCAAAAAATTTGCCGCCTATCTCACCGAGCATGATCTGGCGAAGGCGGAAGAACTCAAGGCGATCGAGAAACGGATCCAAGGGGTGATTGAGGATGCCCTGACCTTTGCCGAGGCGAGTCCAGAACCGGATCCCAAGGATCTGCGGCACTATATTTTTGCTGATTAGTGCGGGAGGGGGAGTGGCGGTGTCGGGGCTAGGCTAATCATTGAGCAATTTCTATTGCTATAATTAGAAACTGTAGCGGTCATCAATGATGAATGCGCCCGACTCCCCTGGGGGAAAGGCGTCCTAACGCCCCGATCAGAGCGGGCTAGTCTGTCAAATAACGCTAAGCAGCGGAGGGGGATCTTAATCAATCCTATTATCCGGTTGGATGGTTCGCGTTTCTGAAAGTGAGGTTACATGCGTGCTTAATATTCGTGTTACCCAGGCTAAACTCCAATGGCAAAAGATAAGTTTCTCCTCAACCCTGTACCTCTATCCCATCCTTGATTTACTGATCAGTCGTGTCCCCCCCTCTCTGCATAGTGAAATTAGATTGGGTTTACAAGAAGCGTTAGTCAATGCGGCCCTCCACGGCAACGCCCTGAATCCAAGTAAATCAATCACCGTTGAATATAGCCAGACTTACCAGGCTTACTGTTGGGTCATCACCGATCAAGGCAAGGGGTTTACCAAGCCACTGTCTTCTTGCCACGGCACCACCTTAGACTGTCCCGATTGTTTAAGCCAATGGTTTCCCCCCGATGAATCTGAACACGGCCGGGGATTGGGAATTTTAAAGCAGGTCTTTGATCAAGTCCATTGGAATGCCCAAGGAACCCAGATACGCTTAAGCAAAAAAGTTCCCCCCCGCCCTCACAATCTGATGCGATATTTTTGGGGGGACTATCCCACGTTGGCAACCCTTGCCCTCATAGTCTCTCCCCGGACACCCCCCGGCAGCGTGACGGCGAGCCAAAGGAGACACAATTGAGCGAGTCAGCAACCGGCGATCGCCATCCCGTTGTTTTAGTCCACGGTATTTTCGATACGATCGCCAAATTCAAGGCGATGGCGGCGTATTTGACGGCCCGGGGCTGGGCGGTGCATTCGTTGAATTTAGTGCCCAATGACGGCAGTGCCTCCTTAGCCGTGTTGGCGACCCAGGTGGCGGCCTATATCGATCAGCATTTTGCCCCCCAGCAGGCGGTTGACCTGGTGGGATTTAGTATGGGGGGCGTGGTCACCCGTTACTATTTACAACGTCTGGCAGGGGTGAAGCGAGTCAAGCGCTATGTGACCATCTCAGCCCCCAACCAAGGCACCTTTCTGGGTTACAGTTTGCCCCTAACGGGGGTGCAGGAAATGCGTTGGCAGAGCCCATTTTTACAAGATTTAAACCAGGATTACCAAAGCTTACTGGCGGCGTTACAGGTGACGGTGATCTGGACCCCTTTCGATTTGATGATCCTGCCACCGCGCAGTTCCCAACTCACCCTTGGCGAGGAAATTGTCTTGCCGGTGCCGGTGCATGGCTGGATGGTGTCCGATCGCCGTTGTTTGGCGGCGGTGGCCAGGGCCCTGAGCAAACCGCTGGCCTAATAGATGATGGGCGATCGCCTAAGGTTGATTATTTTCCGCCACCGTTCCCAGTAAATATAGCAATGCCATGCGGATGGCCACACCACTGGTGACCTGGTCTTGAATCAAACTAAAGTGGGGATCATCCATGAGGGCCGAGCTAATTTCCACCCCCCGGTTCACCGGCCCGGGATGTAGGATTTTGACCCCTGGCCGACAGGACGCCAGACGCTCATGGGTGATGCCAAAATAGCGGTGGTACTCCCGCAAACTAGGCAGTAAATGGGATGTCATGCGCTCTTTTTGCAGGCGTAACGTCATCACCATGTCAGCATTCTCCAACGCCGGTGCCAGTTGCCAATGGCAGGATAAACGCCCGCCGCCAGGGGGGAGGGGGAGTTGTTGAAATTCCTTGGGAAGCAGGGTCGGCGGCCCCGCTAAATGAACGTCGGCACCGGCCGTGGTCAAGCTCCAGAGATTGGAGCGGGCAACACGGGAATGCAGAATATCCCCCACGATCGCCACTTTTTTGCCTTTTAAACACTGCACTGAGGGGGTTTCTGGATCAAATTGACGGCAAATAGTAAATAAATCCAGTAGCCCCTGGGACGGGTGTTCGTGTTGACCATCCCCGGCATTGAGCACTTTAACCCCTGCATTTAGGCGATCCATTTGGGCGGCAATGAAGTGAGGAACCCCCGCCTGCTGATGCCGGATGACGAAAATATCTGACCCCATCGCCAAATAGGTTTTAGCCGTATCTAAAATGGTTTCCCCTTTCGTTAACGACGAAGTCCCCGGCGCAAAATTCATCACATCCGCCGAAAGACGCTTAGCGGCCAACTCAAAACTGCTGCGGGTGCGGGTGGAGGGCTCAAAAAAGAGGTTCGTGACCACCTGTCCCTGTAGGGCGGGCACTTTTTTGGTTTGTCCCCCTAACACCTGTTGAAAACTGGTGGCAGTTTGCAGTACAATCTCGAGTTCATCAATGCTCCAATCGGTTAAAGCCAAAATGTGGGTTCTGGTCCAACGCCCCGCTCTGGTCATCCCTACATAATCCTTAATGTGTTGAAGGCAAGCAACCTTGCTCAGCCACCTATCATGGCGGCGATCGCCCCTTAATGCAAGGCCACAGATCGTCTCGGGTGAATCACTTTTTTCCCCTGACCCCCAGCCCCCCCTGGCGAAAAGACCGTGCTATTCTGAAATTCGTGTGCTGCGTATGGTGCTCACGTTTATCATTCCCCCCTATGATGACTGCAACGGATTTTTTTCAATTTGCCACAGCCCTCTTGTGCGGGAGTTTGCTCACCCTGCCCTGTCAGGTTGCCCAAGCCCAAACTGCCCCCCCACCCCCTCAAACCACCGTTGTCAGCCAGGATTTGCTGTCTCCCCGGACCCAACTCAATTACGCCCCCCTACAAAGGGCTTTGGCTGAGGGGGACTTTGAGGAAGCGAATGAAATAACCCGACGATTCCTCCTCGCCGCGGCCCAGCGGTCCCAGCAGGGCTGGCTAACGGTGGACGCGATCAATCAGGTGCCCTGTTGGGATCTCAAAATCATGGACGATCTGTGGCAACAGTATTCTCAGAATCGTTTCGGCTTTTCGGTGCAATACGCCCTTTTCCAGGCAACCGGCAATCGACCCGGTCGGTTAATGACCCCGGAAAATTATGACCAGTTTGGCGATCGCATTGGCTGGCGCCAAGACGGTCAATGGATTATTTTCAAAAGGAACTTGGACTTCAGTGCCAACGCACCTGTTGGGCATTTACCTAGTCCCCGCGATGAGTATCAGATTAACGGTGGACGCTTGGAATATACGGCATTAATGGGACGAATTCAGGCGTGCCAAAGGCCCTAGGCTGGCAGATCCCCCGGCCGATCCCTTGGGGGGGTAGCCCCTGCAACGACGGGCGATCGGTTAGAGTATTTTTATCTTGGTCTGGTGGCAGGGCAACCGTCCCCACCAGCTTGACGCTCAGGTTCAGCAATGGTGTGAACACATTTCGATTCCATGCCCCAATCTACCCTGTCTGCTCTGCTTGACCATATTCAGCGCTCCCCCCATCAACGTCTGACATTTGCAGAATTTATGGACTGGGTGCTTTATCAGCCTGGGTTTGGCTATTACAGTGGCGGTCAAGTGGAGATTGGCATGCGCGGAGATTTCGTGACGGCGATCGCCTTAGGGCCAGATTTTGGCGAACTCATTACCCAGCAATTTGTGGAAATGTGGCAACGGTTAGGGACGCCGCAGCGCTTTGACTTGCTGGAGCTAGGGGCAGGAACAGGCGCGTTTGCCAAAACCGTTTTGGAGTATGGGGCCAGGGTGTATCCTGACTTTTATCAAGCCCTCCGCTATCACATTATCGAAGCATCCGCCGCCCTGCGCCAGCGACAACAGCGGTTACTAAGCCCGTGGCAAGAAACCGACAAAGTTCAGTGGTTAACCTGGCCCGTCATCCCCCCCCATTCCCTCATGGGCTGTTGTTTTAGTAATGAATTTTTTGACGCACTGCCTGTACATCGGCTGGGCATTCGGGACGGTCGGCTCAAGGAAGAGTATATTGAGGCCACAGACTCTGGGTTACGCCCCGTGTGGGATGAGTTGTCTACCCCCCAATTAGTGGAGTATTTTGCGGGTTTTGGGTTGCAGTTAACCTGCCCTCCCTACGTGGAAGGGTATGAAACAGAAGTGAATCTAGATGCTCAGATTATCCTCGAACAGGTTAGTCGGGTTCTTCACCAAGGCTGGGTACTGAGTGTGGATTATGGACACCCAGCCGGCAAATACTACCATCCCCAACGCAGCGGTGGTACGTTGCAATGTTACTTTCAACAACGGCACCACAATAATCCCTTCGTTAACTTAGGGCAACAGGATCTCACCGCCCATGTGAATTTTACCGCGTTGGAATTGTGGGGAGAACGGTTTGGGCTGACCCGTCTTGACTTCACTCAACAGGCACCCTTCTTAATGAGTCTGGGCCTTGGCGATCGCCTCTTGGCCTTATCCAGTGGACACTATGACTTAAACGAAATTTTTTCCCGTCGTGCCCTATTACATCAATTAATCGATCCCATGGGTCTGGGTCGGTTTGGGGTTTTACTCCAAGGTAAAAACCTGAGCAAGGCAATCACCCAAACACCCTTGCAGGGGTTTCGCCCGCCGTTGGCCACCGCTAATCCCCCAGCCGGTTAAGGTGGGCCTCACAGGGGGTTACCTGGGCACTCCAGTGCAAAATTTGATCCATGGCCGCCCGCAAAACAGAAGGTGCTAGATCACTATTATTAACTATGATGCTAAAGACTAACGTCCCCAACGGTATCTCTGTTTGAAATCCGGCCAGGGTGACGACCCCCGTTAAGGTGCCGGTTTTGGCCTGGATTTTGCCGGCCAAGGGACTATCCCGAAAGCGATTTTTTAACGTGCCCGACTCTCCAGCAAGGGCTAACGACTCACGGTAGGTCGAGGCATGGGGGGATTGGGCAAGGACGGACAATAGCTGCACAAGGGTGCGGGGGCTGATTAAATTTTGACGGGATAAACCAGAACCATCCCGAATCCGCAGCGAGGTGTCGGGGATCCCCAGGGCCTGTAAACGACGTTTGCCCAGGGGGGTGGCCGCCTGGGAGGAGTGAGACTGGAGCAGTTGATTCCAGAGGGCTTCGGCGTACAGATTATTGCTGTCTTGATTAATTGTTTGGATTAATGCCGAGAGGGGGGGAGATTGGAGGGTTAATAACGGCCGGGTCGAGAGGGGGCGTGATTGCTGCCGCAGCTGGGTTTTAGCAACGCTGATGCCTTGCTGATGGAGTTGGTGGCTGAGGGTATCCAGAAAATACTGGGCGGGGTCAGGCAGGGCTAAGCGTGTCTGATCGGGGTTGGCATCAGGCCCTAATTCCCCCCGGATCGTTAGGGTACGTTGACGCCGGTTTTGCTGAATTTGCAGCGAGGATTGGGGATTGACGACTGTGCGGGTAAGATTAACCACTTGCCATTGGGAAGCGGCGATCGCCTCAGACCAACTCATCTGCAACGGTTCCCCAACCGTTTGGGGGGTGAGGGTCAACGTCACTTGATTCCCCGCCAGGATGGCCTGATTGACAGCGGGCGCGTAGCCGTATTGCAGGTCATCCCATTCCCAACTGGGCCGATGGTGTTGTTCCGGGGGAATGGGATCGACTAACTGTAACTGTTGAATGTGACGAATGCCTATGGTCTTTAGCCTTGTGCCAATGGCCACCAGGTCCGCCGGTTGTAGGGTGGGGTCGCCGCTACTGATGATCTGCAAGGTCTGTAATTGGTGCCGGTGGTAGGGGGACCGTTTCGCATAAATGGGGGTTTGAAACTGGAAATCGGGGCCAAGCACGTCCAACGCTATCCCAGTGGTTACCAGTTTCTGGGTTGAGGCCGGGATAAATAGCTTGTCTGCTTGGTGGGCAATCAATGGGGTGGCCGCCCCTAACGGCTGCATGAAAATCCCCCATTGGGCCCTGGCTAAATCAGGACGTTGTAACTGCTGCTCGATCTGGTCTTGCAAGTCCGCTGGACACAATGGGGCGGGCGGGGAGGCCGTCGGCACTGTCTCGGCCGCGAGGAGAGGGGAGACACCCACCATGAGACCAGCGATAACGGGGGAATAACAACGCAACATAGGGGCATTGAACGGGGAACAGGCATCGGTGACGGCGATCGCCAGCCATCAAAAACTAATCACTAAATAGCCCCCTTGGAATTTGGCACCGGTCACCGATTTCCCCCGTAAATGAGGCGGTAGGTCAAGATTCCGCCGCTGATCGCCGGCTTCAATGGTTAATTCCGGCCCGGATTGGGTAAGTTTGACCTGGGTTTTATCAAAGCCGGGCAAAAAGACCTTGACCTGGTTGGTGGCGCTGTCTACCGTCAAGGGGCGGGGGGGCGGGGGCGGGGCAAGAAAATCGGGGAGGGCATTAATTAACGGTTGCCAATTGCCAGGGGTGTAGGTCGGTAACAGGGCGATCGCCAAGGGGTCAAAGGCGTTACTGGCTAAGGTGCCCTGGCCAAGGGGGGTTTGGATTACGCCGGGCACCGTCACCCCGACCTGTTGGGCCTGCCCCCAATAGGCCTTAGCAACTTTTACTGCAATGGGGTCAGGGCTAGTCACCAAATAGGCGGCAAATCTTTGCGGATCGGCGATCGCCGTTTTGCCTTGGGTTAACAGCGTTTGGGGGCCTTGGGGATGGTTGGCTAGTTGATCTGGACTCCAGTTAACACTCAACACCGCACTAGCCATGGGCTGTAGGAAGGGCGACAGGGTCTGTACCACCTCAGAATCCGCCAACACCTTTTGAAATCGTCGCCAATACCAACTGGCGATCTCGGGAATCCCCAACATCCTTAGGGTGCTTAGGTTCCCCGGGCCGTCGTAAATCAGCACGTCATAGTGACCACTCTGGTCATACTCCCGCAACGCGTTGAGCACCAGAATTTCGTCCATGCCGGGCAGCACCCCCAACTCCTCGCCATAGATCTGTTTTAAGGTGGGAGAGCGTAAGTATTGAGCTTCCAAGGCCTTGAGGGTTTCCCAACCCTGCGCTAATAACTGGGTCGAACTGAGCAGAAAGCCCTCAATATTGTCTTCCACCCGTTGGGGCGTTGCTGAGAGGGAGACGTTCCATTGCCAGGCGAGGCTGGGGTCTTGCCCCATCACCAGGACCCGTTGCCCCCGTTGGGCCAACTGCTTTGCCGTGGCGATCGCCACCGTTGAACGGCCAATACCGCCTTTGCCCAGGAAGGTAAGAACTAATGCCATGGAACCCTATTGCCGGAAATATGAATACAGTCATCGTCCCCCTCCCTGCTGCCAGGGAGGTAGGGAAGTGCCCCTGCGTGTCAGTTACACCGCACGGAGTTCATCTTCAAAAAACCAGGTTGCCGTGCGATCATCAAAGGAGACTACCGCGCCAATACCGCTACCATCGGTCATTTTAAACCCCTTAACGACACCGATTTTGCCTAGCTTGCCGACAATATCAGCGGAGACACGATCCCGAAGGCGGAAAACTTTAACTTTTTGACCAATTTCAATCGTCATCTTGATAAAACGGGGCTAACAGTAAAGAAAGGTTGCAAACTCCCCTAGTTTACCGGAAACTGTGACCAGTCATCGGTCGAGTTCTCTGGGGGTGTTCCCCTGTCTCGACAAACGCTGCACAACTCTATACAATCAGTTTTTATCTTGACGCAGCCGCAGCAAATTTTCAGTAAAATTTATGGCTCTTTCGATACCGACACGGGTAAATTGGTCGCCCATGCAGCGTTACCTAGAGTTACTCCAAATTCTGGTGGAGCGCAATTTAAAAGGCCGTTATCGGGGGTCATTTTTAGGGGTGTACTGGTCATTATTGAATCCCTTAATTATGACTGGGATTTATACCGCGATTTTTGGGGCCGCCTTTGCGTCTTTTTATGGATCAGCGCAGAACTATATTTTGGCAGCGTTCACCGGCCTGTTGGTGATCAATTTCTTTACCTCCTCTACGAACCAGGCGTTGGCCAGTGTGGTGTATAGCGGCAGCCTAATGAACAAGATTCGGTTGCCCATCAGTGTTTTTCCCCTATCCATGATCTTTTCCAACGTTTTCCAGTTTATCGTTGGTCCCCTGCCTTTGTTAGCGGCGGTCACTGTGTACAAATCCTGGGAATCCGGGTGGTGGTTCGTCAATGTTCTATCATTACTATTACCCCTGTTTGCCTTGAGTTTAGTCTGTACGGGAGTGGGGTACTTTGTCAGTGCCCTCTATGTTTTTTTCCGCGACCTCCCCTACTTTTATGAGCTGGTGTGTTTTGTCCTCTGGATTGGCTCGCCGGTGTTTTATCCCGTCGATATTGTGCCGGAACAAGTGCGCCGCTTTCTGGTCATCAATCCCCTCTTACCGATTATTGAAAGTATTCGTCAAATTTCCTTGGGGGGACAACTGCCGAACGTGACTTTGATTTTGCATTCACTGTTAAACGGTTTGATTTTATTGGTGGTGGGTTGGTGCTGCTTTCGTGCTTGGCAGAAGCATTTCATGGATTTGTTGTAACGCTAATTTTAGATGTCTGAAGTTATTCGCCTCGATCAAGTCTCCCTATACCGCCGAACCCAGGAAGAGTTTTCCTATGATCTTAAGCGGACAATTTTGTCATTGATAGAAGGCAAATATCGACAACCGTCCCGTAAGCTCATCCTCGACAAGATTGATTTAACTGTATCGACCGGCGATAAAATTGGCATTATTGGTTCCAATGGCTCGGGAAAATCAACTTTATTAAAAGTCATCTGTGGTATTCTCGTGCCGTCCAAGGGAACGCTCCGGGTGAAGGGGGAAATTGCCCCATTAATCGAGTTGGGGGCGGGCTTTGACCCGGATTTATCCGTGCGGGACAATATTATCCTGTACGGCGTTATGTTGGGGTTTTCCCGCCAGGAAATGCAGGCTAGGGTCGGGGCAATCCTGGATTTTGCCGAGTTACACAGTTTTGCCGATGCTCCGGTTAAAGCCCTCTCTTCAGGGATGTCGGCTCGCTTAGGCTTTGCGATCGCCACCGATGTAGAGCCTGATATTTTAATTTTGGACGAGGTCTTGTCGGTGGGGGACGAAAGTTTTAAACACAAGTGCCAAGCCCGCATGGATAAACTGTGGGGGCACCACACCACCATTTTGGTGGTTTCCCACAGCTTAGATTTCATTCAAAATGCCTGTGATATAACAGTTTGGTTAGACCGGGGCGTAGTACGATTTATGGGGAAAACCGACGAGGCGATCGGGCAATACTTGGAAGACGTGAA
>JBEAQB010000358.1:0-6828 GCA_041164125.1 Cyanobacteriota bacterium | reverse complement strand
GTTGAGGAAGGTCGACAATGACAATTCCTTAGCCGTTTTTTTCTAGGAGTTTTTTACACATTATGGCTATGGCTAAAGGGTTAATTTTTCTTGGAGCGCCGGGATCCGGCAAGGGCACCCAGGCTCAAGTTTTGGCAGAAGGTTTGGGGATTCCCCATATTTCAACGGGGGATATGCTACGTCAGGCGATCGCCGATGGCACCAACTTGGGCAATCAGGCAAAGGCCTACATGGACAAAGGAGAGCTGGTCCCCGATCAGCTCATTTTAGGCATGATTGAAGAACGTCTCGGCTATCCCGATGCCAAGGGCGGCTGGATTCTGGATGGGTTTCCCCGCAACGTCAACCAGGCTATTTTCCTCGACGAACTGTTAGTCAACATTGGTCACCGTACCCAATGGGTCATTCAACTCAACGTGGCCGATGAAACCATCGTCGAGCGGCTATTAGCCCGGGGACGGGCCGACGATAACGAAGAAACGATTCGTCGCCGCTTATTAGTCTATACAGAACAAACAGCTCCCCTAATTGCCTATTTCCAAAAACAGGGAAAACTGTATGCCGTTGACGGCAACCAAGCTATCACCCAGATAGCGGCGGAATTACAGAAATTAACTGCCAATTTAAAGTCCCCTGAGGCGTCATAAGCGAGACCGTGGTCTTCAGGCTGTTAGGGCTGTTAGCGGTCAACAGCTATGCCTATATTTGATATGATAAGAAACGGCGACTTTGTCACTGTTTTGTGTCTTGTCGTCCATATTTTATGAATTTTTGGAGGTTATCAATCGCTTGTCTAAACAAGATCTCATTGAAATGGAAGGAACGGTGACGGAATCGTTACCTAACGCTATGTTTCGCGTTGATCTCGATAATGGATTTAATGTCTTAGCCCATATCTCCGGCAAAATTCGCCGTAACTATATCAAAATCCTTCCGGGTGATCGGGTGAAGGTTGAACTCACGCCCTACGATTTAACCAAAGGTCGTATTACCTACCGCTTAAAGAACAAAAAGTAAGGCTTCGCGCCTCAGATTCAACCAAATTAGCCCAACCGAGACACTTAATCCCTAAATTAACATGACATCAGCACGATAACTTGTTATAATAAAGAGCTTGCAGTGTTGCCAACAAAAAAATAGGCATGAAAGTTAGAGCCTCCGTTAAAAAGATGTGTGATAAGTGCCGCGTTATTCGTCGGCGCGGTCGGGTGATGGTTATTTGTTCTGCTAATCCCAAGCATAAACAACGCCAAGGTTAGGGGAACTTAATCTTAATAACCATCACAACTTGTTTTAATTGCTACTTCATAGATTTATTGAACTTATAGAGGAATATCAACGTGGCACGGATAGCTGGTGTTGACCTGCCTCGGGATAAACGATTGGAAATCGCCCTGACGTACCTTTATGGTATTGGTTTATCTCGAGCTCACGAAATCTTAGCGGCGACAGGGGTCAATCCTGACGCTCGCGTTAAGGACTTAAGCGATGAAGATGCGCTCAAGTTACGAACCTATATCGACGAAAATTATGAGATCGAAGGGGATCTCCGTCGTTGGGAAGCCATGAACATCAAACGCCTTGGGGATATTGGTACCTACAGAGGTCGCCGTCATCGCCAAGGTTTGCCTGTACGGGGCCAAAGGACTAGGACAAATGCCCGTACTCGTCGGGGGCGTCGTTTGACTGTTGCTGGCAAGAAAAAAGCTCCGGCAAAGAAATAATCTTCCCCTTTCATCTGTTCTGTTTATTGAAGCCTCAAATCAATTACTATGGCGCGTCCTACTAGAAAAACTGGGCCTAAGAAGCAAAAAAAGAATGTCCCTAGCGGGGTGGCTCACATTCAATCCACATTCAACAACACCATTGTTACCATTTCTGACCTCAAAGGAGATGTCATCTCTTGGGCCTCCGCTGGGTCAAGTGGTTTCAAGGGCGCTAAGAAGGGAACCCCCTATGCGGCCCAAACTGCGGCTGATTCCGCTGCCCGTCGTGCAATGGAGCAGGGAATGCGCCAATTAGAAGTTATGGTCAGTGGTCCTGGCGCCGGTCGGGAGACCGCCATCCGCGCCCTCCAAGGTGCTGGTCTAGAAATCACCCTCATACGAGATGTTACCCCCATTCCTCACAATGGTTGTCGTCCCCCCAAACGGCGCAGGGTCTAGACTTAATGGTTGATTTACTGTGATGTGTGGCAGCAACCCATTTTCACAATCAATTAGTTTTTTAGGGTAAATTACAATTTCCTCTGACTGAGATAGCGTCGGTCAAGCTATTAAACGGAGATACAAGGGAGGTCGCGCTTGTGGCGCAATTTCAAATTGAGTGCGTAGAATCCAGCACAAAGAAAAATCAACAGCAATACAGTAAATTCGCCCTTGAACCCTTAGATCGAGGACAAGGAACCACAGTGGGCAATGCGCTCAGACGCGTCTTATTGTCCAATCTGCCTGGGGCTGCCGTCACGGCGATCCGTATTGCCGGCGTTAATCATGAGTTTGCCACGATTCCAGGGGTCCGGGAGGATGTCTTGGAAATTATGCTGAATATGAAGGAGCTTGTCCTCAAAAGCTACTCTGACCAACCTCAAATTGGACGACTAATGGCGATCGGTCCAGCAACGGTGACTGCGGCTCAGTTTGAAGTGCCTTCAGAAGTCGAAATTATTGATCCCAACCAGTATATCGCCACCCTTGCGGATGGGGCAAAACTTGAAATGGAATTTCGGGTTGAGCGGGGCATTGGTTACCGGGTGATTGAACGGGGTAAGGATGAAACGTCTTCTCTGGACTTTCTACAGATTGATGCCATTTTTATGCCTGTCACCAAGGTAAATTACACCATTGAGGATATTCGCCTTGATGGCTCTAGTCCCAAAGATCGACTGATTTTAGATATTTGGACAAATGGCAGCATCCAGCCCCGGGAAGCCCTGTCCGAGGCGTCTGATATCATCGCTAATTTATTTATCCCCCTAAAGGATTTAAATGAATTAGAAACCACCCATAATGATTATCAGGATGAGGTGAACCCAGAAAGTCAAATTCCCATTGAAGAATTGCAACTGTCTGTGCGTGCCTACAATTGCCTCAAGCGAGCCCAGATCAATACAGTCGCTGATTTACTGGAATATAGCCAGGAAGATCTGCTGGAAATTAAAAATTTTGGTCTGAAATCCGCAGAAGAAGTGATTGAAGCGTTGCAAAAACGTTTGGGGATCACCCTGCCCCACGAGAAGGCCAAAGCCTAAAACATTGGCGACCACGTTCAGTGATAGTCTAGTCGGGTTAGTTTCTCTCGGGGATGTCAATAGCACAACTGCCAGAGAACTCACCCTCGGTTAAATAAATTTAATTAGTTTTAATTTCTTATTTTTGATAGGAGTGACACCATTATGCGACACAGATGTCGAGTCCCCCAGCTTGGAAAACCAGCAGATCAGCGAAAAGCCTTACTCCGGGCTTTGACCACTGAATTGCTGAGCCATGGACAAATTAAAACCACTAAAGCAAGAGCCAAGGCAGTCCGAGCTGAAGCAGATCGCATGATTACGCTAGCTAAGGATGGCTCCCTCGCTGCTCGGCGGCGAGCCCTGGGCTATCTCTATGATAAGCCGACGGTTCATGCCCTATTCGCCGAAGCGCCAGATCGCTATAAAAACCGTGATGGTGGTTATACGCGCATCATTAGAACGCTACGGCGACGGGGCGATAATGCGGAAATGGCTGTGATTGAGCTGGTTTAATGGCGATTGATTGGGGAAAGGAATGACGACAGTCAAGCCAGAAAGTTCGACAAAGCAGCGAGTCGCCCTGGTCATTCAGTACTTGGGCACTCACTTCCATGGGTGGCAACGTCAGCCTAATTTTGTCTCAATTCAAGGGGAAATTGAGCAGGCGATCGCCGATGTTGTGGGTTATCCCATAACACTCCATGGGGCAGGACGAACCGATGCTGGGGTTCATGCAGCGGCTCAAGTTGCGCATTTTGACGACCCCGTTGGTCAAATTCCCGCGGCCCGTTGGAGTAAAGTGTTGAATGGGTTGCTACCAGCCGATGTTTTCATCTTGGGATCTGCCCCCGTCCCCTCTAGCTGGCATGCGCGTTTTTCGGCGCTATGGCGTCGTTACCGTTACAGCATTTATACTGGCCAATGGCCCAACGTTTTTGTGAATGGCTTGAGTTGGCATTACTACCAATCGCCGTTACGAGCAGCCGACATCCAAGCGGCCATGGAGCCCTTATTAGGAAAACACCACCTAGCAGCGTTTCATCGGGCCGGTTCCTCCCGTGCCCATTCTTGGGTAGACGTGCAGGGGGTGGACTGCTATCGCCGGGGGCAAATGTTGTACGTAGAAATTCAAGCCAATGGTTTCTTGTATGGCATGGTGCGGCTCCTGGTGGGACTGCTGGTAGAGGTGGGCAGCGGCCAACGAAGTTTGCAGGACTTCACCGATTTGTGGGTCAATCAGCGCCGAGACCTCGTCAAGTACGCAGCCCCGCCCCAAGGGTTGTGCTTATTACGGGTGGGCTATGACCATTTCCCCTTTCCCCCATCCCTGTGGTTTGACACCCACCCCCTTTTTAACCTGTCTACCTGAAAGGGAAATAAATGTCTAATTCCGCCTCGTTTTTAAGCGATGGTATTTTTGAAAATTATGAACAAAACTGTATTACCCACAATCAATAACCTTGAGCCCCAATGGTACGTCATTGATGCGGCAGGTCAACGCCTAGGACGCCTTGCCACGGAAGTGGCCACTATTCTTCGGGGCAAGAACAAGCCGAGCTTTACCCCCCACATGGATACTGGCGATTTTGTCGTTATTATTAATGCGGAAAAAGTTGAAGTGACCGGCAGAAAGCGGGAACAGAAATTGTATCGCCGCCACTCTGGTCGTCCCGGTGGTATGAAGGAAGAGACTTTCGATAAACTCCAGGCGCGTTTGCCGGAGCGGATTATTGAAACTGCCGTCCGGGGCATGTTACCCAAAAATAGTATGGGTCGTAAATTATTTACCAAGCTCAAAGTTTATGCTGGGCCCCATCATCCCCATGCTGCTCAACAACCAGAAACGTTAATTGTTAAAACCATTCCCGCAGGAGATAACTAATGCAAGCCACTGACTCTAGCAACAAAGTCGTCTATTGGGGCACCGGCCGACGCAAAGCGGCGATCGCCCGCGTCCGTCTTGTGCCCGGTAATGGCGATGTCATTGTTAATGGCAAGCCCGGCGAAACTTATTTCAATCGTATTGCCAACTACATGCAAGGCCTGAAAGCCCCCTTGGAAACTTTGGGGTTAGAAGCGGATTACGATATTTTGGTCAATGCCCACGGTGGTGGTCTGACGGGTCAAGCCGATGCGGTTAAACTCGGTGTTGCCCGGGCCCTCTGCCAATTGTCTCCTGAAAACCGTCAACCGTTAAAAGCAGAAGGCTATTTGACCCGTGATCCCCGGGCCAAAGAACGGAAAAAATATGGTCTCCATAAAGCCCGTAAAGCCCCCCAATACTCCAAACGATAAGAGGACCTTTTTACTATGCCAAAAGCTGATATCCATCCCACTTGGTACCCCGACGCCAAAGTTATCTGTAACGGTGAAGTGATTATGACTGTGGGGTCTACCCAACCAGAAATCAACGTTGAAATCTGGTCAGGCAACCATCCCTTTTACACAGGCACCCAAAAAATCATCGATACCGAAGGTCGTGTTGACCGCTTTATGCGCAAATATGGCATGAAGGAAAAAAGCGCTGGTGATACCAAGAAAAAGAAATAAGGTTTCTCCTCTCAAACGGGGTCTTGTTCCTTGGGGGGAGACTTTCTTTTTGACCCTACCAGACTATTAACGGTCTGGTTTTTTATTACTGGCTGTTCCGCTGTCAGGTATCCTTCTGGGAGCACCGCCAAGCCCCATCGGCAACAGTAGCCTTAAATTTGCCTTTTTCTGAATCAATTCATTTGCAAACTGACCATGATTTGGCCCTTCAAAACCCCTGCCCGTAAAAAAATTGCCCGCATTGAAATCAGCGGGGCGATCGCCGCTAACACTCGTCAAGCTGTTTTGAAGGCATTGCAAACCGTTAAGGACAAAAAATTTCCGGCGTTATTATTACGTATCGACTCTCCCGGTGGCACTGTCGGTGATTCCCAGGAGATTTACTTTGCGCTCAAGGACCTTAGCCAAACAGTGAAAATTGTGGCCAGCTTTGGCAATATTTCTGCCTCTGGCGGTGTTTACATTGGCATGGCATGTCCTCAGATCATGGCTAATCCGGGCACGATTACCGGTAGTATTGGGGTGATTTTACGGGGCAATAATTTAGAACGATTATTAGAAAAGGTCGGTGTTTCCTTTCAGGTGATTAAATCCGGCCCTTACAAAGATATTTTGTCCTTTGACCGGGAATTGTTACCGGAGGAAAAAACCATCTTGCAAGACTTAATCGATGATAGTTACCAACAATTCGTAGAAACCGTGGCTGAAGCCCGTAACCTCAGCATTGATCAGGTTAAAACCTTTGCCGATGGTCGTATTTTTACGGGTCAACAGGCCCTAGCGCTGGGCGTCGTTGATCGCCTCGGGACAGAAGCAGAAGCGCAACGGTGGCTGGCAGAATTGGCCGGTTTGGACCCCGACAAAGTTAAATGTCAAACCATCGAGGCACCCAAATCGTTACTGAAACGCTTCACCAGTAGCCAACTTCCGAACCCGGCGATCGCCAGCACCCTAGATTGGTGGGAATTTGAGTTAGCGACTAGTGGCCAACCCCTTTGGCTCTATCGTCCCTAATAAACTCTAGCCGGAAATTATTAATCTGCCGC
>JBEAQB010000357.1:0-5058 GCA_041164125.1 Cyanobacteriota bacterium | reverse complement strand
ATTATAGGTTATTAATTTGTCCTTGAGAGCCTCATTTTCGTTTTTTTCCCAATCATATCTCCAGACCAAACTTTGAAGAACACTAGCATTACTTTCTGCCCAGCCTTCACCTAAATATTTTCCTATATCTTTTAAACTATTAGAATAAGTCGGAAAATAAACACTGGTATAAATCAATGACAAAATATTCACTAAATTTGCTTGAATCTTTTCCAATAATAAATTGTCGCTCTCACCATAAATCTTGCCTTTATTCTTGAAAAAATTTGCTTCATAACTTCCATAATGAATAATAGTGAAATTGTCATATAGACTGAGGATTGTAATTAATTTCTTCCAAATCTTCACTTCATCAACCTGGTTATCTGCCCATAGTGAAAATTCTTGTATATTTCCATCCTTAACTATGACCAAACCTATCAAGTAATAAAAATTTTGATCAGGAATACCTTCTATATCAAGAAAAATAAGAGTGTCGGATAAATTTATGACTTCTTTTTGTACTACATAAATTTTGTTGTCTCTAATAGATAAAGCTTTTAATGCGTGAGAATGCTTTATTTTTTGATTATTCTTTCTCTGCTTTCTAGCACGATAAGTATATGAAAGTTGGGTAACAGTAAAAAGTCCTTTCTTATTTAATTTATTAATTTCTCGCTCAGTAATGCTTGTTAAAAGACTTAAGTGATCAATTTCTTTAGCCTTAGCTCTGCAATTATGCTGAAATTGGCAAGATGAACAATGCCGATTTAGAATCAAGGCAGGAGTTTGAGTCGGTTTTTCTTCTGCCCACTGTTTTAATATCTTGATTATTGGATCAATCACTTTATACCCACTTTCTAGCTTAACTCGGTGGGATTTTTCGTCCATTCCCACAATTTTTCCCGTCCCAGGCAAATGCTCTTGAATCAGACCCAAAACTTGTCCAATAAATAAGAGTTCGGTTTTTTGTTCCTGTGTAACGCTATAAGTTCCAACAACAATTGTTGGCTCATAGGTTGCTTTATCCGATGTATTTGGCTCAACTTTAGTTAAAACATCACAATGAGCTTCCCAGCATTCAGCTTTTAGTAGTGCTTGGAGCAAAAATTGCTTTTCATTTAAATCATCTTGCTTATATTGTTCAACATTTTCGTGAGATTGCTTTATTTTTTCAAGATACTGTGCTTGGTTAACTTGTCTTCGTTCTTCCAGAATACTTGGATAATCATGAAAAACCCCTTGATCATCTGAAAACAATAGCAGAAATGCCTTCAGAGGACATTGTGAATAAGCAACAAACACGTCTGACGTAATTATTGTTTTGCTCATAACATTAACCTTATTTAAGCCTTGAAGAAAAAGCCAAACTTAATCACCGCACTAACCACCGCTGTGAAAATAATCCCAATTAACGCCCATATCTGAGCGCGTTGACTGCCCCTAAGCTCTTTGACGTCCTCTTTTACCGTTGTCAAATCCACCTTGACGGTTGCCATGTCAACTTTCAGATCCGTCAGATCGGTCTCAATTTTATCTAAACGTTGGTCTAGCTTATTGAGGACATCCTTTAACTCAGTTTCAATCGTCACTGACATCGTTGTCTCCTCGTGGGAATTGCCCTTTTTATTTTAGGGCAGACAATAGTCAGGGATGCAGTTGGCTTTCATATAGGCATGGTAGCGTTGGATTTGCTGCTCCCCCTGTTCAGGTGTCCAGCCACAATGTTTAATCAACGTTTCCACCACCACCGGCAGGGCACTAAAGCCGTAGTCAGGGGTCACCATGGCGATCGCCGTTCGGCGACGACAGATGTCGATGAGGGTATGGGCCAGTTCTGCTTGCACAGCGAACACCGCCTGGGCCTTGATGTCCGGTAATGTCGGCACAATTTTTTCCCCTAACTCCGGTGCTTGATCCACCAACGCCAGCACCTCAACGGCCCGGGAACCATAGAGGTCAAATACATGTTGCAGGGATTGCCGTTCCACCCGCTCTCCATATTTGGCGATCGCCGTTTCCAGGGAAAGGGAGGGGGTTTCCGCCCCGGGTAAGGGGTGGGTCAGGGTTAAACAGGGTGGTGAAGATTGCCCGCGTTTCTGATAGACTTTTTCCACCAATTCCTGTCCCACCTGTCGAAAGGTGGTTAACTTGCCGCCGATCAGGGAAATCAGGTTACAAACCCCGTCTTGGGTGTGGTCATAGAGGATATGGTTGCGGGTGATACTACTGGCTTTTTTGCCGTCACTATAGGGCAACGGACGGACCCCCGCATAGGTAAAGCGCACGTCCTCCCGACTTAACTGGGCGGCGGGCATGACTCGATTGGTTTCTGCAATTAAATAATCAATTTCATCGTTACTCGCTTTTACCGAGTCTAAATCCCCCTCGTAGCGGAGATCGGTGGTGCCAATCAGGTATTTCCCCAACCAGGGGATGATGAAGTAGGGGCGTTTATCGACAAAGGCTTCCACGTATAACGCCGTGGTGGGCGCACCGGGGAAGGGATCCACCACAATATGACTGCCTTTGGTGCCGCCAATTTTCCGGCCGTTAACAATGGCAGTGGGGTGTTGTTCCTGACACCCTAGGGCACACACGTTATCCACCCACGGGCCGGCGGTATTAATGACCATCGCATTACGGGCGTCAACGCTAAAGCGGCGATCCGTGAGGTGATCCTGACAATGAAGCGCGCTGATGGCATTTTGATCCGGGTCTTTTTCCAAGCCTGTCACCGCTGCATAATTAAGAATCGTCGCCCCGGCCCGTTCCGCAGATAAGGCCACCTCTAACGCCAGCCGTTCGGCGTATTCCACCTGTCCATCAAAATATTGAGCAGCCCCTTTCAGCCCCTGTTTTTGTGCCACCCGAAAAAGCTGCTGAAACTGTCGAGGCCGGAGCATCCGGTGGGGAGGGAGGGTCTTATCAAAACTGAAGAGGTCATAGAGCATCATGCCAGCTTTGATTTCCCAATCGGCACGGCTTGACCAGTCATAAACTGGAATGGTGAGCTGTAAAGGATGCACCAAATGGGGCGCGGTCTTTAATAGCACCTCCCGTTCCCGCAGGGATTCCCGCACCAGGGAAAATTCAAAATATTCCAAATAGCGCAGGCCGCCGTGAATCAAACGGGTTGACCAGCTACTGGTGCCGCTGGCAATATCGTTTTTTTCGATTAATAGGGTTTTCAATCCCCGCATTGCGCCGTCGCGGGCGGTGCCAACGCCATTAATTCCGCCTCCGATAACCACGAGATCGTAGGGGGTCGTTTGAATTTTTTGAAAATCGCGCATGGTGAAAACAGTGGTAAAGGGGCGGCTTTTCAGGAGGGAGTGATGGGAATTGACTCATCCTAGCTCAGGGGAGCAGGGCGCCTCCCACACGATCGCCAATCTTTCTTTGGCACCGCTGATATTGGGCTGGTAGGGGTTACAGTTGGGGCGCTTCCCCCAAGACAACATCGGCATAGGCTTCCCGCAGGAGGTGGTTTGCCCATTGTTGAACGTCGTAACGTTTAATCGCAGCATACATACGCCCCATCCGTTTTTGCTGTTCCTCCTTATCCATGGCCAATGCCAGATCAATGGATTCGTCCATACGACTAGAGGCATAGGGATTGGTCAAGACGGCATCGGGTAATTCCACGGCGGCCCCGGCAAATTCCGAGAGAATTAACACCCCGTCTTCCCCGTTATGGGCCACGACATATTCCTTGGCAACCAGATTTAAGCCATCCCGGAGGGGGGTAATCCAGGCAATGTCGGCGGCACAAAAGAGCGCAAGGAGTTCTTCGTAGGACAGGGGGGAAGTGAACAACATCACCGGCGTCCAAGACAGCTTAGCAAAGCGACCGTTAATTCGTCCTACCCAGCGCTCAATTTCATTTTGGGCGTTGCGATAAATCCGCATTCCTTCTGCAGCCTTAGCAACAGGAACAACGAGGTTAATTTCACCACAGAGTTCTGGGCGGCGTTCTAGGAGCCGTTCGTAACACGCCAACATTTCCTTCGTGCCTTTGACGTAATCTACCCGACCGGCGGAAACGATCAGTTTTTTGCCCCCCAGGTCGGCTTGAATTTCGGCGATCTTTTGTTGAACGCTGTCTTTGGCAATGATCGCTCGAATTTGGGCCGGATTGGTTCCCACCGGAAAAGCATCCAAGTTGACCAGGCGATCGCCATAGCGCAATTGGGTGGTGAGTTCTGGTTCTGCAAGGGCCGATCCATGGGGGGTAAACGCTTGATCGACGGGAATGCGGCGGGTCACTTCTACGGGCTTTAAACTGCGGGCCACCGCCACAAAGTTTTCCACGTAGCGAGGGATATGAAAGCCGCACAAATCACAGCACAAGAGACTTTCCACGATCGCCTCCCGCCAGGGCAAAATGTTGAAAATATCAACGCTGGGGAAGGGGGTATGGTGGAAAAAGGCAATTTTAGCGTTGGGCTTTGATTGACGAATATAAAAAGGCGCCAGCCAAAGATTGTAATCATGCACCCAAAACAGGGCATCATCCGCCGCATCTTCACAGGCGGCGATCGCAAATAACTCATTGATCTGCTTAAAGTTGTCCCAATCGGAGGAGTCGTAGGTAAATTGCCAAGGAAATGAGTGCAGAATCGGCCAAAACGCCTCCTTGGACGTAATGTGATAAAAATTCTTAACTTGATCCGCTGTCAAGGGCACCCGCCGCACTGTACAGCGATCGCCTAAGCCCTCAATACTCATCCGTTCTTGAAAGTCTTCTCGCTGTTTCGAGGTAACTTGTTTCCACGCCACCCAAGTACTTTGCTCCGCATCAGCAAAGAAACTTTTTAGGGTCGGCAAGATACCATTGGGGCTTTTCTTTTCCCGATAAACCGTCTTACCATTTTCTTTCACTTCATCGTAGGGTTCGCGGTGATAAAGGATAACGAGGGATGAATTCATAAAATCAACAGTCTCCAGAACAAACAAAGCGAACGAAGCAACTAAAAATAACCCAGGCTAGCCTTTGCCCAACCCGTAAACGCTGAACTTTGCAGTGTGCCCAATCAACAGTTAGTACAGAAAATAAATCCTTTGGGTCAAGCCAGC
>JBEAQB010000356.1:0-7438 GCA_041164125.1 Cyanobacteriota bacterium | reverse complement strand
CTCGAACCACCAAAAATCACCAGCTGAACAAAAAAGTTATTGGCGCGAACTCATTGAAACCTTGGTAACGGCAATCATTCTTGCGTTTGGGATTCGGACCTTTGTTGCAGAAGCGCGTTATATTCCTTCCTCGTCGATGGAAGAAACCCTCCAAATCAACGACCGCCTAATCATCGAAAAAGTAAGCTATCGGTTTAATGACCCGGCAAGACAAGATATCGTCGTTTTTACAGCCCCTCCCACCGCTGCAATTTGCAGTGGCAGTCTCAATGCCCCACCCCCCAAAGATGCTTTTATTAAACGGATTGTGGGCTTGCCAGGCGATACAGTTGAGTTTAAAGACGCACAAGTTGTCATTAATGGTCAGGTATTAAACGAACCCTATATCGTGCAGGATGCCAGTAACCCAGCAGCGATCAAAACCCTCGTTCCTAGCAACTCCGTCCTTGTTCCCCCGGATTTAGGCACTGACGACCAGCCCCAGGGGTTTCTGCAAAACACGGTGAAGGTCACCATTCCCCCGGATGCTTATTTGGTAATGGGAGATAACCGTAACAACAGTTGTGATTCTCGCTATTGGGGGTTTGTGCCCCGGGAAAACTTAATTGGCAAGGCCTTCGTCCGTTTTTGGCCCCTGCCCCGGATAGGATTGCTGACGGACAAGCCCACCCAAGAAGCGCTGGATGTGAGTCCGTAGCTTCGGCTACGCTCAGCTTACTGACGGCTACGCTCAGTGGCTTTGTCCGAGTGAGAAGCCAGGCTGTAGGCGATCTTATCGGCAATGCCGGTGATCCAATTTTCATCCTGGCGGGTGTAGCTGCGGGGAATATTAGCCCCGAGGATTAACGCGCCTCGATCGCCAAGGGGCTGACAAATTACCCCTTGGGTGTTGTCCGGTAGGTAGGTAAATTCCACCCGACCAGGATAGAGGGGGAGGTTGACAAGGTAAACCGGCTTCTGGGTTTTGAGGACCCGGTCTAAGATGGGCCCGACTGTAACCGTTGGACTGATCCCCAAAATCCCCCGGCGTAAGAGCACCTGCCCGTCGTAATAAACCAGCACGGATTTGGTCACCGTATTGGTTAATAGTAAATGGGAGGCCCAGGCCAATTCCGTTCTCAAGGGGTCTGGCAAGCTATCTGCAAGGATAAATCCTTCTTGCCCATTTAACAAAACCGCCTCTGGCGATCGGGGTTGAATCTGTTGCCAGATGAGCCAAACACACACTAAAAACCCCGATAAAATCACCCCCACCACATCAGAGCGAGATTGGGAGGGTGTTAAGTTAACTGTTGCAAAACGGTTGAGCAGGAGTAAGACCCCCCCGACACTCCCGGCAATCAACGGTAAAAGGCGGAGGACACGATTGGGATCGGCGTTCATGGTAAATTGACTCTACAGTTCTTCCCCCGGCTCAAGGATGCGTTGGAATAAATAACCCGTTCCCCGGGCCGTCAAAATTAATTCAGGATTACTTGGGTCTTCTTCCAGCTTGGCCCGGAGACGGGAAATATGCACATCGACTACCCGAGTATCCACATGACGTTCGGGGGTATAGCCCCAAACCTCCTGCAGAATTTCGGAGCGGGAGAAGGGTTCGCCAGAACGGCTAACCAATAACTCTAAGAGGCTAAATTCCATTCCCGTTAAGCGAATCCGTTCATCGCCTTTGTAAACTTGACGCTTGTTGGTATCGATACGGATGGTGGCAATTTGAATGACACCAGAGCTGGGAATCCCTGGCATGCCATTTTTATCCACCCGGCGTAATACAGAACGAATGCGGGCTTCTAACTCTTTAGGGGAGAAGGGTTTGACCACGTAATCATCGGCGCCCAATTCCAAGCCGGTGATTCGATCCGCCACGTCTCCCAATGCCGTCAACATAATGATTGGGATATCAGACTCTTTGCGTAGTTCCTGGCAGACCCCATAACCGTCAAGCTTCGGCATCATTACATCGAGGACAACAAGGTCGGGATCGCTTTCATGAAAGGTGTCGATGGCTTCTTCCCCATCGGCAGCGGTAACGACCTCATAGCCAATCATCGACAACCGGGTTTCTAATATGCGTCGGATGCTAGCCTCATCATCTACGACCAATATTCTTTCTTTATGGGTTTCCAAGATCCGCAACCCTCCTCCGGTTAACTTGTATAACAATTGGTAAAGTTTCATGGCAATTTGCCATTCTCCCTAGCATATAGCCAAAGCGAAGCTTTGTAGTCTTCCCTACCGGGATAAAAGCGCCGTAGCCTCAGAATTTTAAGATTTGTTTAATTTTTAATGTTCCCCTCTCTGGGGAAGTTCCCTAAGGCTGCCTTTCGCCAGGGGATCAGGTTACAGTGAAAAACGACAACGTTGATCCCTGTGGGCTGTTCTTGATTTTCTAAGTTATGACTGAAACTTTACTTGTTCCTGCTGGTCTGTTGGCGATATTGCTGGCGATCGCCGGAGTCTTATACCTGATCACGGCCAGGGGCTATCAATCGGCGGAGTCCGTTGCCAGTGCCTATGACCAGTGGACAGAGGACGGCATTTTAGAATATTACTGGGGCGATCACATTCATCTCGGCCATTATGGCGATCCCCCACAGCGCAAAGGATTTATCGAGTCAAAAATAGATTTTGTCCATGAGATGGTCAAATGGGGCGGTCTTGACCAATTGCCGGCGTCAACCACTGTGCTGGACGTCGGCTGTGGCATTGGCGGCAGTAGCCGTATTTTAGCCAAGGATTATGGCTTTACTGTCACCGGCATTACCATTAGCCCACAACAGGTTAAACGGGCCACGGCATTGACCCCTGCCGATGTCCCGGCCACCTTCCAAGTCGATGATGCGATGAATTTATCCTACCCCGATGCCAGTTTTGACGTGGTTTGGTCGGTGGAAGCGGGACCCCACATGCCCGATAAAGTGCAGTTTGCTAAAGAATTATTACGGGTGCTCAAACCAGGCGGCATTCTGGTGGTGGCGGATTGGAATCAACGGGATGATCGCCAGGTACCGTTAAATTTTTGGGAAAAACCTGTGATGCGACAACTGTTAGATCAATGGTCTCATCCTGAATTTGCCAGTATTGAAGGGTTTGCTGAGGCTTTAGCGGCAACGGGACTGGTACAAGGCGAGGTTACCACCGCCGATTGGAGCGTCCCCACGCTCCCCGCTTGGCTGGATACGATTTGGCAAGGCATCATCCGGCCCCAGGGCTGGTTACAGTATGGGATAACTGGGTTTGTGAAATCCGTGCGGGAAGTACCAACAATTTTATTAATGCGATTGGCATTTGGTTCGGGTCTTTGCCTGTTTGGGATGTTCCGGGCAGTGCGAGCTGCGGTTCCAGCAAAAACCACCGCCACCGCCTTGACATAGATCGCGCGAACTCACAAAGCATGGGGCAGGCTAATGGATAATTGGCAAAATTTTCTCAAAAATCTGGGGGAATGGCGGGGCAGCTTTAGCCGCTTAACCTCCCAGGGGGAGATATTAAGCTCAACGCCGTCTCTTTTGACGCTAGCAGGGTTTGAAGATAATCAATGGGTGCGTTTTCGGCTCCGACGCTATGACAATCCTGACTATCAAGACCCCCCTAGCCAAGATTACAGTCAGGACTACCGTGCCCTGGGACGACAAGCCATCTTTTTTGACACTGGGGCTTTCTCGAAAGGGCCTTGGCAATTAGCCCCTTTCACCGAGTTTGGCGCGGAATTTGGTTTTGTGGACGGCGATCGCCGTTTCCGCCTGGTGCAGTTCTATGACAAAGGGTTGGCCTTGAGTAGTTTGACTCTCATCCGAGAATTTCGTCAGGGCAGTACAGCCCAGGAACGTCCACCGTTACAGTTGGCGCAATTGCTGGGCACCTGGCATGGTAAAGCTTGTACCGCTTACCCAGATTGGCGTCCCCCTGAAATTACTGCCACAACATTAACCCTGACCCAAAACGGCGATCGCCTCCAGCGGGCATTTACCCAGGGAAATCACACAACTCACCACCACGGCACCCTTGATGGTGATCAAATTCGTTGGACAACGATCAATCCCTCGACATTACTCCTCCTGCCCGATGGGGGGTCATCCCTGTCCCCCGATCACCTAACCTTACGGCAACCGTTCTCTGTGGAAGTGGGTTGGCTCGTCCGAGATAATGAACGCCAACGCCTGATCCGCCATTACGACGATCAAGGTGCTTGGGCAGCCGCCACCTTGATCCTCGAACACCGCAGCTAAAGGACTGAAAGTCAATAAATCTGGATATGAAATCAGGAGGTGATTGCCAATAAAGCCGATACAATAATTGGCATCGAGAATCCCTTCATTGTTCGGACAGTTCCACCTATGCCACGCCGCAACGACTTAAATAAAATCCTGATTTTAGGGGCAGGCCCCATTGTAATTGGGCAAGCTTGCGAATTTGATTATTCGGGAACCCAGGCGTGTAAAGCATTGAAGGAGGAAGGCTATGAAGTGGTGTTGGTCAATTCCAACCCCGCCTCGATCATGACCGATCCCGAGTTGGCCCATCGCACCTACATTGAGCCGCTGATTCCGGAGATTGTGGAAAAAATTATCGACAAAGAACGTCCCGACGCTATTTTACCAACCATGGGGGGACAAACGGCGTTAAACCTTGCCGTTGCTTTATCGAAGAATGGCGTGCTTGAAAAATATGGTGTTGAGCTTATTGGGGCCAAATTACCGGCGATCGAAATGGCAGAAGACCGGGATCTATTTAAACAGGCCATGGCTCGCATTGGGGTTCCGGTTTGTCCGTCCGGCATTGTCAACACGATGGAGGATGCCCGCCGCATTGCGGCAGAAATTGGCTCCTATCCCTTGATTATTCGACCCGCCTTTACCCTGGGGGGAACCGGGGGGGGCATTGCCTACAACCAAGAAGAATACGAGGAAATGGCGCAATTTGGGCTGGAGCAGTCCCCAATGTCGCAAATTCTGGTGGAAAAATCGTTGTTGGGCTGGAAAGAATACGAGCTGGAAGTAATGCGGGATTTGGCGGATAATGTGGTCATTATCTGTTCCATTGAAAACTTTGATCCCATGGGGGTCCATACGGGGGACTCAATTACCGTTGCCCCGGCCCAAACCTTAACCGATAAAGAATATCAACGGTTACGGGATTATTCGATCGCCATTATCCGGGAAATTGGCGTGGAGACGGGGGGCTCAAACATTCAGTTTTCCGTCAATCCGGCCAATGGGGACGTGATTGTGATTGAGATGAATCCCCGGGTGTCTCGTTCGTCCGCTCTAGCCTCTAAGGCCACGGGCTTTCCGATCGCCAAATTTGCGGCCAAGTTGGCCGTGGGTTACACCCTCAACGAAATTTCCAACGACATTACCCAGAAGACTCCGGCCTCTTTTGAACCGACCATTGATTATGTGGTTACCAAAATCCCCCGGTTCGCCTTTGAAAAATTCCCCGGTTCCGAGCCCATCTTAACCACCCAGATGAAATCCGTCGGGGAAGCCATGGCGATCGGGCGCACGTTCCAAGAATCCTTTCAAAAGGCCCTACGTTCGCTGGAAACGGGACGATTTGGCTTTGGCTGTGACCGCCCCGAAAACTTACCCCCCCTTTCCCAACTCCGGTCCCAACTGCGAACCCCTAACCCAGATCGCGTTTTTTCCATTTACCATGCCTTTGTCTTGGGGATGACCGTTGAGGAAATCCATGAGCTGACGGCGATCGACCTTTGGTTCTTGGATAAACTAGCGGCCCTGGTCCAAACGGAAAAATATATGAAGCAGCGTCGGTTAACCGACCTCACCGGCGCCGATTTACGCTATATCAAACAACAGGGATTCAGCGATCGCCAAATTGCCTTTGCCACCAAAACCGATGAAGATGCCGTGCGTGCCTACCGCAAATCCCACGGTATTGTGCCGGTTTATAAAGTTGTTGACACCTGTGCTGCTGAATTTGAAGCCTTTACACCCTATTTTTATTCCACCTACGAGCCCGACGAAACGGAAGTGCTTCCCTCTGATAAACCTAAAGTGATGATTTTGGGGGGGGGACCCAACCGCATCGGACAAGGGATCGAATTTGACTACTGTTGTTGCCATGCCGCCTTCTCCCTCAGTGATGCCGGTTACGAGACGATCATGGTCAACTCTAACCCAGAAACCGTGTCCACTGACTATGACACCAGCGATCGCCTTTACTTTGAGCCGTTAACCAAAGAGGATGTGCTCAATATCATCGAAGCAGAGAATCCCGTGGGGGTGATTATTCAGTTTGGCGGTCAAACCCCCTTAAAACTGGCAGTTCCCCTGCAAAAATACCTCAGTGATCCCCATTGCCCCGTACAAACCCAGATTTGGGGGACGTCTCCCGATGCCATTGATACCGCTGAAGACCGGGAGCGGTTTGAACACATCCTCCACCAACTGGCCATCAATCAACCCCCTAACGGTATTGCTCGGGACTATGAAGAATCCCGGGTTGTGGCAAATCGCATTAGTTACCCCGTAGTGGTGCGGCCGTCTTATGTCCTTGGGGGGCGCGCCATGGAAATTGTTTATTCTGATGAAGAACTGGAACGATATATGACCTACGCGGTGCAGATTGAACCGGACCATCCCATCTTAATTGATAAATTCCTGGAAAATGCCATCGAGGTGGACGTGGATTCCCTCACCGACAAAACGGGCAACGTGGTGATTGGCGGCATCATGGAGCACATTGAAGAAGCCGGGATTCACTCCGGAGACTCTGCCTGTTCCATTCCCTTTACCAGTCTGTCCGATGGGGTGTTAGCCACCATTCGTCAATGGACGGAGCAACTGGCTAAAGCACTAGATGTGGTGGGGCTGATGAATATTCAATACGCAGTGCAAGGGGAAACGGTTTATATTCTTGAAGCCAATCCCCGGGCCTCCCGTACTGTCCCCTACGTCAGTAAAGCGACAGGGGTTCCCCTGGCCAAGATCGCTTCCCTGGTGATGTCTGGTAAAACCCTGGCGGAATTGGGGGTCACCGCTGAATTCATCCCTCAACATATCGCTGTCAAAGAAGCTGTCTTACCCTTCAGTAAGTTTCCGGGGGCGGATACCCTGCTGGGGCCAGAAATGCGTTCCACCGGGGAAGTGATGGGGATTGACGCTGATTTCGGTAAGGCCTTCGCCAAAGCTGAGTTGGCGGCGGGGGTTAGTCTTGCCACAACGGGCACAGTGTTTGTGTCCATGAGCGATCGCACCAAAGAAGCCGCCGTTTCGGTGGTCAAAGATTTGATCGCCTTGGGGTTTAAAGTGGTTGCAACAGCGGGTACTCAAAAAGTATTAGCCGCCCATGGCATCGAGGGCATAGACGTGGTATTGAAACTCCATGAAGGACGTCCCCACGTGATCGACTGGATCAAAAACGGTTGGATTCAGTTCATTATCAATACCCCCAGTGGTGAGGAGTCCCAATTAGA
>JBEAQB010000355.1:0-6084 GCA_041164125.1 Cyanobacteriota bacterium | reverse complement strand
CGCGGCTTATTTGGGCCGTCAGCCCGACCATAGAGACGTGTTTGCGACTCTAAATACCTGCGGTCTTCGGGATGTTGCTGTTGTTTGGATTCCCGCTGGGGTAGAGGTGGTAACTCCCATTCATTTTTTACATCTGAGTTTAGTGGACTCCACTCCTGCCCTCATGCAACCCCGCCTGTTGGTTGTTGCTGAAGCGAATTCCCGCGTTACCCTCGCGGAATCCTATGGGGCGATCGCCAGTAATTGCACTGACCGCCCCCAACAGAAACCTTATTTTAATAATGTGGTAACTGAAATGTATGTCGGTGATAACGCCCAAGTCACTCATCTACGCAATCAGCGAGATTCCGGCGATAGTTTTCACTTTGCCACCACGGCGATCGCCCAAGGTCGCCACAGTCACTACCGCTTGTTTGATATTAACCTCGGTGCTAAATTGTCTCGCCATACGCTGCAACTAACGCAACAGGGTGAGCAAACTCACACTGACTTTTTGTCTCTGACGGCCCTAGCAGCACGACAAATAAGTGATACCCACAGTAGTATCGATCTTCGCTATCCCCATGGTACGACTAACCAGCTCCATAAATGCATTGTGGACGACTATGCCCAGGCTATCTTTAATGGCAAGGTGCTAGTTCCCCAAGCAGCTCAACTAACCAATGCCTGTCAACTCAATCGTAATCTGGTACTGTCTTCTAAGGCTCGTGTTAACACCAAGCCCGAACTACAAATAACCGCCGACAATGTTAAATGTTCCCACGGAGCAACCATTAGCCAATTGGAAGCAGATGAAGTCTTTTATCTTCGTAGTCGGGGGTTAAACGATTACGATGCACGGCATTTACTGATGGATGCTTTTGCGGGGGAAATTCTGGATCAAATTCCCTTGACATCCCTCCAGCACCGTCTTCGTCAATGTATTGCTTGTCGGACTATTTAAGGAAATCAGTCAGGTCTTTTACTGGCTCTACTCAGGAGAGGTATTAGATGCAAAATTGCTAAGATCGATGCTTGATTTTTTGTAACTTTTTATCCTCCATCCATGCCTACTCTGCCGATTCTCTCCCTTGCCAGCACTGTGCGTCAGGATTTTCCAATTCTAGACCAGACCATTCATGGCAAACCCTTAATTTATTTAGATAATGCTGCAACGTCTCAAAAACCTCGAGCCGTATTGCAAGCGTTGATCAATTACTACGAAACTGATAATGCGAATGTCCATCGGGGCGCCCATCAACTGAGTGTGCGATCAACAGAAGCCTACGAAGGGGCGCGGGATAAGGTTGCGCAGTTTATTAATGCGCAATCTCGCCAAGAAATTGTGTTTACCCGCAACGCAACCGAAGCAATTAATTTAGTCGCCTATAGCTGGGCCCTAAATACCCTTCAACCGGGGGATGAAATAATTACAACGGTGATGGAGCACCACAGTAACTTCGTCCCTTGGCAACAAATTGCGGTGAAAACGGGTGCCCGCTTAAAGTTTGTAGAACTCAACGAAGCGGAAAGCTTTGATTTAGATTACTTCCAAGGTTTGCTCACAGAAAAAACGAAGTTGGTAGCGGTTGTCCACATCTCCAATACGTTAGGTTGCGTGAGTCCTGTGACTGAGATTAGCCGTCTTGCCCACCAAGTCGGGGCAAAGGTGTTAATTGATGCCTGTCAAAGTGCGCCCCATTATCCGTTAGATGTGCAAGCCATTGATTGCGATTGGTTGGTGGCCAGCGGTCATAAAATGTGTGCCCCCACTGGGATCGGTTTTTTGTACGGGAAAGAGGCGCTTTTAGACGCGATGCCACCGTTTTTGGGGGGTGGTGAGATGATTGATCAAGTGACGTTTGACGGCTTTACCTGGGGAGATCTGCCCCATAAGTTTGAAGCCGGTACCCCCGCCATTGCCGAGGCAATCGCCTTGGGGGCCGCGGTAGATTACCTAGCGGCGATCGGCATGGCTAAAATTCACGCCTATGAAATGGAATTAACCCACTATTTGTTTGAACGATTACGACAAGTGCCCAACGTACGGATTTACGGTCCCCTGCCCGAGGCCATTGACGGCGATCGGGCCGCCCTAGCTGCCTTTAATGTCAAAGGCATTCATGCCAGTGATATTTCGGCCCTACTCGACCAAGATGGCGTGGCAATCCGTTCCGGACACCATTGTACCCAACCCCTCCATAGTCTGATGGATGCGTCGGGCAGTGCGCGGGCAAGTCTCTCCTTCTACAATACCCGCGAGGAAATCGATCACTTTATCGAATCCCTTCAAGGGGCGATCGCCTTTTTTGCGGACTAAGTGGCTACTTTTTCCTTCAATACGGTGATCGCTCCGCAATGGGTATGCGCCAACCGGTGCCAAAGGCGCGATCTGTCACTTTCAGGGCAGGGGCCGCTTGTCGGCGTTTAAATTCAGCACGTTTGACGAGTCGGCAAACCTTGGACACCATTTCAGGATCAAAGCCGGCTTGGATAATCTGGGAAGCGGATTGGTGCTGATGGATAAGACGATCCAAAATATTGTCCAAAATATCGTAGGGGGGGAGAGAGTCTTGATCCAGTTGGTCGGGTTTTAATTCCGCACTGGGGGGTTTGCTTAAGACCTGGGTGGGAATAACTGCTTGATCCCGGTTGAGCCACCGACAAAGAGCAAACACCCGGGTTTTGGGCACATCACCGATCGCCGCCAGGCCGCCATTCATATCACCGTAGAGGGTGCAGTAACCCACGGCCATTTCCGATTTATTGCCGGTAGTCAGAAGTAAATAGCCGAATTTGTTGGCGATCGCCATCAAGATATTGCCCCGGATACGGGATTGGAGGTTTTCTTCAGCAATACCAAAGGGGGTGTTCTGGAAAAGGGGTGCAAGCATTTGGTCGTAGGCTGCCATGCCCTCGGTAATGGGGATGGTTTGGGTTTGTATGCCCAGATTGTCCGCCAGGGCCAGCGCATCGGTGATGGAATGGGCAGAACTGTAGGGGGAGGGCATCAGAATCCCCAGCACATTGTCTGATCCCAAGGCAGAAACGGCGATCGCCGCTACCAGGGAAGAATCAATGCCCCCGCTGAGGCCGAGGACAGCTTTTTGAAAGCCGCATTTTTGCAAGTAATCTTTGACGCCCAAAACTAACGCGGCCAATAATTCTGCCTCTTGACTATCGGGTTCCGGCGCGAGGGGGGTTGGTCGTAAATCCTGCTTTTGGCAATCGTACTGGAGATAAGCTAAATCTTCAGCAAATAACGGTGATCGGCTCACCAATGTCCCCTGGCGATCAACCGCAAAACTCCCGCCATCAAAAATCAAATCATCATTGCCCCCGGTTTGGTTGACATAAATTAAGGGCAAATGAAACCGTTCGGCACTATGGCGAATTAAGGATTCTCTTAAATGATATTTACCGACACTATAGGGAGATGCAGAAAGATTAACGACGAAATCAATGCCTTGGGAGACTAAATTTTCTAACGGATCAACCGGATAATGGCGCTGTCCCCAAAAGGCTTGGTCATTCCACAAATCCTCGCAAATGGTGACACCAATCTTGGTATTTTTTAAGATAAAACTATCGCTGTGATCCGCTGCAGCAAAATAACGATCCTCATCAAAAACGTCATAGGTCGGCAATAAACATTTATGAAAATAGCGCTGAATTTTTCCGTTTTCTAGCAGGGCGACACTATTCCAAAGCTTTTTTTGTCCCTGGGCTGCGGCGTGATGATTTCGCGTTACCGTTCCGACTAAAACGACAATATCTGGCGGAAGCGCTTGGGCTAATTGTTGTAATTGTTGATCAATTAAATCAATAAAACTGGGGTTTAAGAGTAAATCCCTGGGCGGATAACCACATAAAGCCAATTCCGGGGTCAGAACTAGGTCTGCTCCTTGATTATAGGCGGTTTCAACGGTGTTTAGAATTTTGTCAGCATTGGCGGCGATCGCCCCGACGGTGGGGTTAAGTTGGGCAATGGCAAGGGTGATCATGGGCTTTAAATACTATCAAAGATTAAATAACGAAAAAATAGCACAACCTAGACAAACACCAACGCTTTATCTTTTAACGGTGCGAAAGCCTGGGCATCAAAGCGAAATAAACTGGCTGGCCTCCCCGCCCCCCGATTCGTTTTTTTACCAGTATCTTTTAAAAAACCTAATTTCAATAAACGCGCGCGAAAGTTGGAGTAATCGGAAAAATTAGCGCCTAACACTGTCGTATAAAGTTGATAAAGATCATTTAGGGTAAATACTGGCGGCAACACCTCAAAGGCGATCGGGCTATATTCTAGTTTATTCCGTAGGCGTTGATAGCCATAATCCAAAATTTTATTATGATCAAATGCTAATTCCGGTACAGTTAACACATTATGCCAAGCAACCCGATTCAGATTTTTAATCATTAATTCCGCATCTTCATAACGAATCAAGGCAAAATAACTCACTGATAAATAACGCACACCGGTGTTTTCTGGCGCTTCCCGCAGATCTCGTCCCGGATTGCCAAAGGTATAGAGTTGCTCTAAATAAAGATTTTGTACCTGAATTTTTTCTGCTAGAATCCGCTGGGCCGCCCCTTCTAAGGTTTCGCCCTGTCTGACGAATGTGCCAGGAAAACTCCAATGCTGACAATAGGGCGGCTCCTTGCGCTTGACGAGTAAAACTAATAAACGGTGGAGTTGGGTATCAACGGAAAAAATAACGTTATCGACACCAACTTTAAAGTCAGCTAACGGTTGTTGGGCGAGGGAGTTCATGCGGGGTGAATCAAAAGAACAAAAGAGAGATGTCGTTAACGGTGTCAAACAGTGCTTACAGTCATTAGGGGTTTTGAGTATAGAGACGGTGTTGTTCAATATAGGTTTGCACAACAGCGGGAACCAGGCGTTTGTCCTGGCTTTGACGGAAGCCGCTGGAAGAAACGGGGGGGGTTAAGGGGGCGCTGTTGGGGATCTGATCCCGTTCAGTCAGGCAATCTTGGCTGACAAATTGGTAGTGCCCTCCTAGCGCTGCAATCAGACTTAACTCATCTGGGTTAAGGACATATCCAGGGCGGGCAAAAATAACCAGCGTTACTTGGCTCAAAAGTTGTTTGACTTCATACCAACGGGGAATTTGCTCAATTAAATCCGAGCCAATCACTAAACCATATTCCGGGTCAGTCCCCCAGCGTTGTTGGGCGCGTTGCACACTGATTAAACTGCGGCGATCACTCAAATTTTCCCAGAGTTGTACATTGTGATAGGTCAGTTGTAAACTCTGAACCAATAATTTCAACATAGTTTGACGGTGGTGCAAACTCACCGCATGGCCAGCACCGCTTTGATGATTTTTAAAGGGATTATCGGCGGCCCAAACCGCCACATAATCAAACTGTTGAGCCAGCCAAATTAAAATGGTGCGGTGGGCCATCGTGGGGGGATCGGCACTGGTACCAAACAGGGCAATTCTCATCGGTTTAGCAGATGGGTTGGGCAAATAATTGGTGTTGTAAGTTCCTTAGGACAGGGGAAATTGCCACGCAATCCGCAGACGGCCCAGTTAATTGACGCAGAGACGCCGGTAGGGCATTGACTGATGCCCGGGTGCGTTGGCGCAGGGTTGCTAGACCTTCGGCATCAGCTAAGCGATCTCCGTTAACCATCACAGGCATCAATAGGGGGGTTTCCGTAGCCCCGGGCGCTTCGGTGGCTAATCCCAGGCGATCGCCTTGGAATTGACCTTGACCGTTATAGTGACGGAAAATCTGCTTTTTACCGGGATAGGTTGCCTTGTGGCTAGAACGTTTACAGGTGGGTTGACCGTCAATTTCAACCAATTTATAGACCCCATTAACCGGTGTTCCCGTGACTAATTTTGTCCCCAGGCCGTAACCGTCAATGCTCGCTCCCTGCTGCTGTAAAGCGGCGATCGCCCATTCATCTAAGTCACCGCTCGCAAAAATGGTTATCTCGGGTAATAAGGCCCGTACCTGTTGGGATAGTTGGGCTAAATCCCCAGAATCCAGACGGACACCTGTTACCGTCATCTGACCGGCCTTAACGTTTGCCGCTAACCTATCCGCCGCTTTAACGGTATCAAAGGTATCAAT
>JBEAQB010000354.1:0-3371 GCA_041164125.1 Cyanobacteriota bacterium | reverse complement strand
AGTAGCGACAGGGACGCACACAACTATACAGATCAAAAATTTGCCGCAGTGCCACATTTAAGGAACGGATCCCGCCACCCACGGGTGTTGTTAAGGGGCCTTTAATCGCAACGCCATATTCCTCGATCGCCGTTAGGGTGTCCTGGGGTAAATACTGGTAGGTTCCATAGAGATCACAGGCTTCATCCCCGGCATACACTTTGAACCAATGGATTTTTTTCTCGCCACCATAGGCCGTGGCGATCGCCGCATCAATAACTTTTTCCGTGGCAGGCCAAATATCCACCCCAGTACCATCGCCGCGAATAAAGGGAATAATGGGATCATTTGGAACCTGAGGCTTCCCGTTTTCAAAGGTAATTTTGGAGCCGGTGGTGGGCGCTTGCAGTTTGTCGTACATAGGAAATTGTCATTGAGGGAAATCGCACGCAGGTAATGATAATGCCATATGGGGGCAGGGATTGCATTGGTCGTTACGGAAATTGTCGAACCATCCGCTCGATTTTGTTGCGGGGAAAGGGGAAGGGCTGCTCTGGTTTGGGTCTCGTCAGAACGAACGATTTCAGGGAAGATAATTTGAGTCCTTTGTGTCGTTCGTTAATTGGTGGGAGCGTTTTGGTTTTGGTAATTTCCCCTCAAGCTTGCACCCGGTGGCTCGATCGCCATCCGGCTCGTTATTGGTGGATTTCCGCCCTGTGGTTAGGAACCCTCAGTAGCTTGGCGTTTTTATGGGGACTCGGGGATTTGGGGTTGCTGGATAAAACAGAAGCCCTATTTGTAGAAGTCGCCCACCAGATGGTACTGAGCGGAGATTGGATTACGCCCCGCTGGAATGGGGAAACGTTTTTTGACTATCCCGTTTGGGGTTACTGGATGGTAGCCCTGAGTTTTAACGTGTTTGGATTCCATGAATGGGCCGCCCGTTTACCGTCCTCGCTAGCGGCGATCGCCGTGGTAATTGCTGTTTTTTTCCTTCTGCGCTTTGGGGGCAACTATTTTGGTGAAAAATTTGTTAATCCCCATCACGCCTGGTTACGGGGCTGGATCGGCGCAGGGATCATGGCCCTCAATCCGGGATGGTTAGGCTGGGGACGGATGGCGGTGACGGATATGTACTTATCCAGTGCGATCGCCTTGAGTTTGCTGAGTTTTTTCTGGGGCTATCGTCACGCTGAACAGCCAAAACAACAGAAACGAGCTTTTATGTTGACGGCCCTCTTTGCGGCGATCGCCTTTTTGGCCAAAGGGCCCATTGGGGTGTTATTACCGGGACTCGTGATTTTTGGCTTTCTGCTTTACGTCGGTCAGTTCAAAGCTGTGGTATTCAGGGAAACCCCTTGGTTAAGGATGATCGGGATTTTTACGGTCATTGCTGCCCCTTGGTATCTCCTCGCTGCCCAGGTCAATGGCATGGAATTTCTCGGCACCTTTTTTGGGTTTAGCAATTTCCAACGCTTTACCAGCGTGATATATCGCCATGCGGGGCCCTGGTATTTTTATCTACCCTGGTGCTTTATGTTGCTGTTACCTTGGTCGTTATTTTTACCCTTAGCCCTGGCCCGGCTACAGATTTGGCGCCGAAAAGCGTGGGTCACCAGTCCCCGGGAGCAACAATTGGGACTGTTTTGTGGGTTTTGGGTGATTTTAATTCTGCTGTTTTTCTCCAGCGCCGCCACCAAATTAGCCGGCTATATCTTGCCCCTTGTGCCTGGTGGAGCAATTTTAGTGAGTTTGTTGGCTGCCGAACTCTGGGTGACGGCCCCCCAAAAACCCTCTCCCCTCCACCGTTGGCCGTTCCTAGGAACATGGGGGTTAAATGGTCTGTTGTTGGCTGTAATGGCGATCGCCGCCTATCTCAGTCCCCAATTAGTGGCCAATGATCCGGCCACCCCTGAGTTTGGCTCCCTCCTCCGTGCCTCGGGGTTACCAATTATTTTCAGCGCTATCTTAGCCCTAGGGGCGATCGCCGTTGCAGTTCTCCTGGGTAAACCCCCCTGGCGTAAAGGCTGGTGGATCGTCAATGTTGCGGCCTACCTGTTGGTGTTAATCCTTGTGATTCCCCCCCTCGCCCCCCTCTTGGACAGTCAGATCCAACAACCGAGCCGATTAGTGGCGATCGCCGCAAAAGATTTGATTCAACCCGGAGAACCCATTTTTGTGATGGGTTACAAACGCTATAGCGTGGTTTATTACAGTCAACATCCCGCTGTGTTTTTGGATGATGTCCACTACGCCTGGGAAATTGTAGAACAGCAAGATCCCAACCAATCATCGGACACCGTACTGTTAATTGGCGAAAAACGTACCCTTGACCGTTTCAACCTCCAACCCAGCGACTACCAAGACCTCAGCACCGCCTTTCCCTATCATCTCTGGCGGGTCGATAAACAAACTCTGCTGCAGCGCAAGCCGGCTTAATTTTACGTTAGGACTGGGCAAAATCAGTAGGCTTTCAGGGCGACATTTCCTTGGGAAAAATGGCATCTTTGAATTTCTGCTTAAGGTTAACTTCATTGTCTTGCACGTAGGCTAAAGCCTGATTAATGCCGGGATCATACTTGTCGCCAAAATTCCGGTGCAGATCCGCAACATCCATTTGCATTGCCTCTTTAAATCCATTCCATCCCTGGGTATCAATCAGATATTTTTGTTGATTACGATACGCTCTTTGTTGTACTCCCCGTCCCCAGCTTCCTGTCCTTTGGTGATCAGGGGTTGTCATTAAAATCGCAGGGCCATCATCTTTATCAAGGGGGCTGATGGAATTGGCTGGAATGTGATGAACTTGCCCACCTTGGTTGGTGTCCCTCACCTGACGATAGGCACCTCCCAAAATCTGGTTATCATGATTCTTGTGAGTGGAGATTGAGGAACTCATTGATCATAATAGTTTCTCTTATTAAAGACCAGAATTCCTTGGGCAGATAGATCGGGATTTTCTGTCCAGTCAGGGGCATAAACCCCAATGCCATACTTAAAACAGGTAAGTCCTTCCTCATCAATCTCTAAGGCAGGATCTTGAGATGCCAGCCATTCTCTTAAGTTATGAAACGATAGTCCCAACAATGGTTTTTCGTCCAAAAAGAGCTGGGCAGGTTCAAAAAACTCTAAGGCTTCACAACAACCGGAAGGATGATTATAGTAAACATGAAGCCCCAGGTCATCATAGGCATCGGTAGGCGATTCCGTACTAAGACCCTTGTAGAAAGTCGCTGATGGTTCCCCTAGCAACCCTTGCACATCTTCCCTTGTCATGCCAAAGCGAATTTTTCCCACTCCTTGATAGGGATAGATAACTAGCTCAAAAGATTGGGACTTGCGCGTTTGTGAGCGAGAGGGGGAAACAGTCATGATGGGTCATCCAAAATGAG
>JBEAQB010000353.1:0-4904 GCA_041164125.1 Cyanobacteriota bacterium | reverse complement strand
ACCCCGACCCTAAAAATGTTAACGCAACACCCATAATGAATGATTAACTCCAGGTATTAGAGTAGACCAGTCGACCCCTCGCCAAAGCCACCACCGTCATGGTAAGCGACCTGGGCTGTGGTCGGAGCCATTCGCCTGGCAAGGTTAGAGAGGGTTAAAAACTGAGTTTCAATGCATTGACGGGGACATCGTCCCAGGACTCCACTGTCCGCAGTTGAGCAGTCCATCCCTCTGCTTTTTGGGCCGTGCTCAGATTGTCTTGCCAAGACCGATGACAATCCTGGGCCGCCGTTTCATCTAAACAAGCAATACAGGCATAGACAATGCCGGTGGGATCGAGTTGTTCATTGACCCAGATTTTGGTCATGGTAAATGCGGTAAACACCGTTAAATGACGTCGCTCAGCGAAGAAAATCTAAGATGTTGGATGATCTGACTTTTTCCTGAACATCGTTCAAATCTAGCATTTTCACCCTAGACCGTAAAGCATTCCATGGGTGAGTTGAGAATTGTCAATTCTTAGTGCCGACAAAAATCAATCAATGCGGCCAATGAGCCTGACAGTGGGCTTTAGGAGGAGCCTACCTGCCCGGGGGCGATCGGGCAAGGGTGGCAACCTGCAACTTTTTCGATACATTAATAGGAGCTTAGGATGGCCCTAACATTAATTTTTGTTACAATTTACAGCAGTTTCCTGAGTAATTAGGGACAAATAATAAAACAATGCTCTGAGTTTTAACCGCCAAGCCCCCTTGTCTTCTATCCGTATTGCGGAGGATTATCGACCGTGAACCTGGAAACCCTCGAATTTGTCATCTATCCCGATGGACGAATTAAAGAAACCGTGACAGGGATTGTGGGTCGCTCCTGTCAAGAGGTGACGGCGGCCATCGAGGCTGAGCTGGGTATTGTTTTAACGCAACAGGCAACCGCTGAATTTTTTGCCCAGAAAAATCCCCTTGAGCAATCAGCTTGCGCCCCTCAGTCCCTAACATCCTGGTAGCTTAAACAACAAGTTTTTTAGAAATTCCTAATCACTTCCTATGTCTCACTTTAGTAACATCAAAACCCAAATTCGCAATCTCGATGTGTTGAAGACAACCCTCACGAACCTGGGGGTGGACTGGAAAAATGGACCGGCCACCGTACGAGGTTACCAAGGCGCAACGGCGATCGCCGCAATCGTGATCGAGCAGGCTAACAATTACGATCTGGGCTTTAGCTGGAATGGGAAGGAATACGAGTTAGTCACTGATCTGCAATATTGGCAACAGCCCTTGTCTGTGGAAGGTTTTTTACAAAAAATTACCCAGGGGTATGCCCTGGAAACCGTTTTATCTGAATCCGCCAAGCAGGGGTTTAACGTCACAGAGCAACAAACTCAAAAAGATGGCTCGGTTCGGTTAGTTGTCCAACGCTGGAGTGCTTAGGGATGGGGTTAGGAGATTTCCCCCAGAATCGATCTGGCTTGGAACCAGCGTTAGGGGGAGATTGGCGCAATTTTGAAGACCGCTCTGGCTTGGAGCCGGAGTTAGGGGGTGATCTGCGGGAACAAGGGGTTTACGTGGATGAGGTGACTTGTATTGGTTGCAAAAACTGCGCCCACGTTGCGCCCCATACCTTTACCATTGAGGCTGATCATGGCCGTTCCCGCGTGTTCAACCAAAATGGGGAAGATGAAGCGGTCATCCAAGAGGCGATCGACACCTGTCCCGTGGACTGCATTCATTGGGTTCCTTATGATGAATTGAAACAGTTGGAGGCAAAACGACGCCATCAACAAATCCGCCCCCTAGGATATCCCCAAACGCACTAAATTACCTTGTTGCCGATAGTGACGGGAGAGTTGTCGTTTCCCAATCCGGACCAGCGGCAGGTTGGGAAAGGCCGCCTGTACCTTTTTGCCATTGGACTAAATCTGCCAAGGCGCGATCGCGGTATTGGCCATAGCGCTCTTGTTTATTGCGGATGCGGTGGGAGAGTTCGGGTAAAATCCCAAAATTTGGGGGCATCGGCTGAAAGTGTTTGGGGGAAGCAGTGCTAATAAAGTTAAACAAAGCCCCCATCATGGTCGTTTTCGGTAGCATCACTGGAGGCAAGCCTAAAGCCTGCCGCGCGGCATTGGTGCCCGCTAACCATCCCCCGGCCGTGGCTGCAGCATAGCCTTCGGTGCCAACTAATTGACCCGCCGCGAACAGGTTGGGACGGTCCTTGAATTGTAAACTGGCGGTCAGTAATTGGGGGGAGTTGATAAAGGTGTTACGGTGCATCACCCCCATCCGCACAAATTCTGCTTGTTCTAAGCCGGGAATGAGACGAAAAACCCGTTTTTGTTCGCCCCAGCGTAAATTAGTTTGAAAACCGACCAGATTCCACAGTTTACCTGCCTTATCCTCTTGACGCAGTTGGGCGACTGCATAGGGTTTTCTCTCCTTATTTTCTGGGGCACGGAAATCGCCTAAACGGGAATCAAACAAGCCGACGGGTTTTAGGGGGCCATAGCGCATGGTATCTTCCCCCCGTTGGGCCAGTTCTTCGATCGGTAAACATCCTTCAAAAAAATTGGCGGTGTCACGGTCAAACGCCTTGAGGGGAGCTTGTTCCGCAGTGCAGAGAGCTTGCCAAAACTGTAAATATTGCTCGCGATTGAAGGGACAATTTAAATAGGCCGCTTCCCCCCTATCGTAACGGGAGGCAAAAAAGGCAATGTCTTGATTAATCGATTCCCCCACCACAATCGGGCTAGCCGCATCGAAAAAACTCAGGTAATCCATGCCGGTAAAGCGTTGTAGGTCTTCGGTTAGGGCAGGACTGGTTAAAGGTCCAGTTGTAAGTACTATAGTGCCCTTCTGGGGGAGGGCTGTAATTTCTTCGCGGCGAAGTTCTACTAGAGGGTGATTCGCTAACCGTTGGGTTAATGCCTGGCTAAAGACGCCCCGATCCACGGCTAAGGCTCCCCCGGCAGGGACAGCATGGTGATCGGCGGTGTGAATGATGAGGGAGTTTAACTGTCGAAGTTCAGTTTGTAGTAGACCCGCTGCCCGATCGCCGGCTTTGGCCCCAAAGGAATTGCTACAAACCAATTCTGCTAGATCCTGACTGTGGTGGGCTGGGCTGGGGCGCAGGGGACGCATTTCCGATAGAATCACGGGCACACCGGCCTGGGCAATTTGCCAGGCAGCTTCGGTGCCGGCCAAGCCGCCTCCAATGACGTGAATCGGTGTTGAAGAGATCATAAACTTACGTGGATTGCTGGCTAGGTCAGAAAAAACAGTGATGGCAAACGCCAATTGCAGTGGTCGGACTGCTTCCGATATACGCCCCATCGCAACGGTCGTCTTATGGGACTGTCCCGAGGGATATGAACGGGGGGGCAGGGGATAAAGGCTATTCCGAGAACTGCTCAGCGGCGAGAAGACCCGCTTGAACCTTGCGGGTGATTAAGTCTCGATACAGGGCTAATTCTTGGCAAAGCAGTTCATAGCGGGGTTTAGCGGTTAGCGCAGTGGTGCGAATGGCTGACACTTCATCTTTGGTCACCACACCATCGGCGATCGCCATTTCAATCAAATCGCGGAGGCGGTTTAGCGCTTGGGTTTCTTCCGGCGTGAGTTCTTGGGAATTGGGCCGCTCAATTTTCATTTCATCGTCTCCCGGCAGCAATAGACATTGAACATCTAACGAGGGAATCTTAAATCACCAGGTTAGTTGATAACATGAATTTTTAGAGATAAACAATCCCTTTTAATCTAACATTTTGCGGATATAAACAGTTTTATGGCTATCAAACCCCAACCCCAATGGCAACGCCGTCTTGGCGCTTTTCTCCTCTGGGGCGCAACCATTTATCTATTGGTCAATCTTTTTGCCCCCCGTCTCTTTGGCTCCCAAATTCCCCAAGTTCCCTACAGTCTATTTATCGATCAAATAGAAGATGGCAAAGTGACCAGTGTTTACGTCGGTCAGAATGAAATTCGCTATCAACTCAAACCGGATCAAACCGAGGTCGGGGAGACCGCTGCCTACGGTCAAATTTTAAAAACGACTCCCATTTTTGATTTGGAGCTACCCAAACGCTTGGAAGCCAAGGGCATTGAGTTTGCCGCAGCACCACCACCAAAAAATTCTTGGTTTGGTACATTGCTGAGTTGGGTGATTCCACCCTTAATTTTTGTGGGAATTTGGTCGTTTTTCCTGAACCGCAACAGTGGCGGAGCCCCCGGTGGTGCTTTGGCCTTTACTAAAAGCAAAGCTAAGGTTTATGTAGAAGGAGACTCGACTAAGGTGACCTTTGATGATGTTGCTGGGGTAGAAGAAGCCAAAACCGAATTAAGTGAAGTGGTGGATTTTCTCAAATTTCCCCAGCGGTACACAGCTTTAGGCGCCAAGATTCCTAAGGGGGTTCTGCTGGTGGGACCACCGGGCACGGGAAAAACCCTGTTGGCCAAGGCAGCCGCAGGGGAAGCCGGCGTTCCGTTCTTCAGCATTTCTGGATCCGAGTTTGTGGAGTTATTCGTCGGCGCTGGAGCGGCCCGGGTACGGGATCTATTTGAACAGGCGAAAAAACAGGCTCCCTGCATTGTGTTTATTGATGAGTTGGATGCGATCGGTAAATCCCGGGCGAGTGGTGCCATGATGGGGGGGAACGATGAACGGGAGCAAACCTTAAACCAACTGTTAACGGAAATGGATGGTTTCAGCGCCACAGGGGCCACAGTGATTGTGTTAGCCGCCACTAACCGCCCGGAAACGTTAGATCCAGCCTTACTGCGCCCCGGCCGTTTCGATCGCCAGGTATTGGTAGATCGTCCGGATCTAGGAGGACGGTTAAAAATTCTGGAAATCTACGCCACAAAGATTAAGCTAGATGCCGACGTTGATCTCAATGATATTGCCACCCGCAC
>JBEAQB010000352.1:0-3286 GCA_041164125.1 Cyanobacteriota bacterium | reverse complement strand
CCGTCTCAATGGCAGCGGGGAATCCCGTTAAACCGTCTACACAGGCAATGAAAATATCCTTAACCCCCCGTTGCTGTAAATCGGTGAGAACCGAGAGCCAGAACTTGGAAGATTCATTCTCACATCCCTTGCCAAAATCATTGATTCTATTCTATTATTTGTTGAGTGATCAAAATCTAAAATCTATACATGCCTTTTAAGTGATATTGTTTGGCTATTGAAAATAATGCAAGCAACCTTACACCAGTTAAAAGTTTTTGAAGCAACAGCGCGACACGGTAGTTTCACCCGGGCAGCAGAGGAACTTTTCATTACTCAGCCAACGGTTTCTAGCCAAATTAAGCAACTGTCCAAGACAGTTGGTTTACCTTTATTTGAACAAATTGGGAAGCGGCTCTATTTAACAGAAGCAGGTCAAGAGCTACTCAAAACCTGTCAGGCTGTTTTTCAATGTCTCGATAACTTTGAAATGAAAGTGGCGGATATTCAAGGGACTAAGCAGGGGCGCTTGCGCTTGGCGGTGATCACTACGGCTAAATATTTTATTCCCCGCTTACTGGGGGAATTTACCCAAAAATATCCCGGGATTGATGTCTCTTTAAAGGTGACTAACCATCAGCAAATTCGAGAACGGATGCAAAATAATCAGGACGATTTATATGTGGTCAGCCAACCCCCGGAAGAAATCGATCTTGTTTCTCAGCCTTTTTTAGATAATCCCTTAGTGGTAATTGCTCGCCGGGATCATCCATTAGCCAGTCAACAGCACATCCCCATCAAATTTCTCAATGATCAGGCGTTCATTATGCGGGAACCGGGGTCAGGTACCCGGCAGGCCGTGCAAAGTTTACTCACTAAACACCATGTTGATGTGCGAGTGCGTCTAGAATTGGGGAGCAATGAAGCGATTAAACAGGCGATCGCCGGTGGTATGGGGATTTCAGTTTTGTCCCAACACACCTTAGTGTCCGAAGGATCAAAGAGTGAATTAACCGTCTTAGATATTGATCATTTTCCGATCAAACGACGTTGGTATGTTGCCAACCTAGGCGGCAAGCAACTGTCTGTGGTGGCCCAAACCTTTCTGGACTATCTGTTAACCGCAACGAAGGATATTCCTTCACCCTATGCGAAAGAACAGTTGAGTTCCTAATCAGCTGAGATTGGCATCTTTCTGCACCATATTCACGATAAACTCTTTGGGTCTGATGTCATGGGCATACCGCTCTCACCAACGTTTTCACCACCTTTTCCCCTGCGCTCTGGTTTAGCCATGACTCTATACAACGTCTGGGTAGCCAATCAGCGTTGGCTGCAACGGGCCAGGGGGGCGGAGCCGTCTTATCTGGCACAAGTCATGACGGGGGCAGGAGACGTTCCCCTGTATACATGGCGATCGCCCATTCCGTCTGCCGCGAAAGGAACGGTCATTGCAACCTATGGTATTACGGGCTCCGTGGAAAACCAAGGCTTTTTGAGGCAATGGGGGCGCTGGGCCTATGAACGGGGCTATGGCGTTGTGTTATTTGACTGGCGGGCCCATGGCAAAACAGCAGAATTGTCACCCACTCTGACCTCTGATGGCTTGTATGAAGGGGCAGATTTTGTTCACCTGGCGGCCCAAGCCCAGGCCCTGGGGTATCCTGCCCCATTTTGGTTTGCGGGCTATTCCCTGGGGGGACAGTTGGCACTGTGGGGCATTTATCAAGGACAAAGTTTGGAGGGCTGGGGACGGTTTGACACCCTAACCCCGGCGGATATTGGCGGCGGCATTGCCATTTGTCCCAGCTTGGCCTCGGAACGCTCCTTGCAATATCTCACGGCCCATCCCCTGGGTCAGTATTTAGAAAAGGCGATCGCCAAGAATCTCAAGCAATTGGCTTGGACATTACACCATTACCATCCCCACGCATTTGACCCGACGGCGATCGCCCAGGCGAATAGTATTTGGGGCTTTGACGAAGCATTGGTAATTCGGCAGTTAGGGTTCCCTAGCGTGGAGGCCTATTACGCCGCCAGTAGTGCCCTACCCTTATTGCCTCAGTTGCAAAAACCGACCTATTTGCTTTACGCAGCCGATGACCCTTTATTTGATCCGACTTTAGTGTCAGAATTGCAAACGTTAGCAAATCGTTTATCCCCCACTGCTCCCTTGAATATTCAACTTACGTCCTTTGGGGGACATGTCGGCTATATCGCCAATCGCATTTGTCAACAACATTATCAAGATCCCGACGAGTTGTGGGCGATTCACCGTTCCCTCGACTGGCTTGACCAGCAAAACACCCTTCGTCATCAGTTATCCCCTTGCCCCCATTCTGTAGAAGCCAGCGCACCGGGAGGTATCCGAGCGAAGTCGTGACCCATTAACTAAATCTCCTCCGAGAAAACCACCTTGTAATGATTCTTGAAAATACAAATGAAGCTGTCGGTTATTATTCCGGTCTATAACGAAATTCAAACCCTTGAGAAAATTCTTAAAAAAATTGCTGGGGTATTGCCGGATATTCCCAAGGAAATTGTCATGGTGGACGATGGTTCCCGGGATGGGACGCGGGAATGGTTGGTGGATACCTTTGGCGATCCGGAACAGCATCCGGTTCGTGCTTATTTGAATGCAGAGCAAACCTTTTGCTATCAACCGTTACATAGGGAGAACGTGTCAGAGTCAGCCGATCTCCTCTGGGAGGTCAAGGTTATTTTTCACCGCCAAAATCAAGGTAAGGGGGGCGCCTTAAAAACAGCCTTTGCGGCGGCGACAGGGGATGTGTTGATTATTCAAGACGCAGATTTGGAATATGATCCCCGGGACTGGCGAGAAATGTGGCGCTTAATTGACGAAGACCAGGCTGATGTGGTGTTTGGGTCGCGGTTCTACGGCAATCCCCACCGGGTTTTGTATTTCCACCATTATCTCGGCAATAAACTCATCACCAGCTTGATTGACCTAACTTGCAATATCAATCTCAGTGATATTGAGGTGTGTTACAAAATGTTCCGACGGGAGGTGTTGGAGGATTTACGTCTCACCTGTAATGACTTTGGCTTTGAGGTGGAATTTACGATGAAAGTGACCCGATCGCCGCGTCGATGGCGCATTTACGAAGTGGGGGTTTCCTACTACGGGCGCACCTTTGCCGAAGGGAAAAAGATTAATTGGCGGGATGGGGTTAAAGCGCTGGGTTACATAGCGAAATTTTGGTTAACGTCAAGCTAAGCCTTGACGGGTTCGACGGAGGGGGCAAGCGAGTGTCGGTGAACGGGAGGAGATAGGCGCTATATTTTC
>JBEAQB010000351.1:0-3991 GCA_041164125.1 Cyanobacteriota bacterium | reverse complement strand
GGTCTTGAACAATCCACCGCGACCCGTTGTTCTACTTCGCTATTCTTTTCGGTATTCTAGGTATCCGACTCGTTGCTGAGCAAAAAAACCTTATCGGTTAGAATTATGCAGAACGTGTGAGGACAATTTGGCATGAAATCTGTTTCTAATGTCTGGGGTCTAAGGCCATCAAGTTTAGCGATGCAGTTAAAGGTGTTGGCTAACGCTAGTCTTTGGAGCCTTTTTTTTTGTTTTTTCAGTGGTCTCTCAGCCCAAGCCCTAGACCTGCGGGTTGCTATCCGCAAAGGTGTATCCACCGTAAAGGTGGGCAGTTCAACGCCAGCTGTGGTTAAAAACGGTGGAGGCAAAACCCTCGGGACTTTAGCGTCCTTGGTGCCTGAATCGGCAACCGCCACGGGGCAGGGGATTAATTTAGGGAACCTACAGGCCACTCAAATTACCATTGAACCTAGCGGCGATGGCCGGATCTGGATTGGCGATCGCTGGTATCGAGGCAAAGTGCGCTTGTTAAGGCAGGGTGACGGAGTGACAGCGGTTAACCTGGTTGATTTGGAGGAGTACTTATACAGTGTGGTGGGTTCTGAATCCATTCCCACTTGGCCCCTCGAAGCGCTGAAAGCTCAAGCGGTTGCCGCCCGTACCTACGCAATTTATAAAGCGAGTAAGGATAGTAGCCGCTATTACGATCTAGACACCACCACAGCGACCCAAGTTTACAAAGGGCTCAACTATGAATATGTCAGCACTGTTGAGGCGGTCGAGGCGACCCAAGGGCAGGTAATGACCTACGGGGGCAAGGTGATTTTAGCGGCGTTTCATGCGGCGTCCGGGGGACATACGGAAAATGTGGAAGATGTCTGGATGTCACCATTGCCTTATTTACGAGGGGTTGTTGATTACGATCAACACTCTCCGGTCTTTCAGTGGGATAAGACCTTAACCGCTAACGATGTGAGTCGTCACATTGAGGGAGTCGGTACCGTTACGAGCATGACCCCCGTTAAGATGACCCCAAGGGGGCGGGTGGCTACCATGCTAATTTCAGGCACGAGAGGTCGTAAAAACTTAAGCGGCAATCAAGTCCGCCAAGCGTTACAACTCCGCAGCACCCTGTTTACCGTTTCTAAAGCGGGGGAAATGTTTACTCTCTTGGGTCGGGGATCTGGTCATGGCATTGGCTTAAGTCAGTGGGGGGCCTACGGTCTGGCCCAAAAGGGTGTTCCTTATCATCAAATTTTGTCTCATTACTATCGCAATGCGACTTTGACCCAACTGAATCGCTAGTCATTACTGAACAGCAACATCATGAAACTTCCCCCCCTCTCGGCGATCGCCAGCGTTTCTCCTTCCCCATCAACGGCGGATCATTTAGTGGTGATTTTGCACGGTTGGGGGGCTGATACCCAGGATTTATTGCCCCTCGGGGCGGCATTAAATGTGTCGAATTATCAATATTTATTTGTCAATGCTCCCTTTCCCCACCCCCAGATTCCGCAAGGGAAGGCATGGTACAACCTTGAAAGCAATCGTTTTGACGGGTTAACGGAATCACGGCAAGCGTTGCGGGAGTATGTATTGGGCTTAGAGGCGCAAACCCAAATCCCCCTCAACAAAACGGTGTTGGGGGGCTTTTCCCAAGGGGGGGCCATGAGTCTCGATGTTGGTCTCACCTTACCCCTTGCGGGAATTTTTGCCCTGAGTGGATATTTGCATTTTCAGCCAGAGTCCAGTGATAGTTCTCCCCCTCCCATCTTGATGGTGCATGGCACCCAGGATCAAGTTATTCCGATCGCCTTGGCCCGGGAAGCCAAAAACGTGCTGCAAAGTATCGGGGCGATGGTCGACTATCAAGAATTGGCGATGGGACATGAAATTTCTCCCCCCGTTTTGGTGCGTTTGCAAACCTTTCTCAAAACAGTGAGTTCCGCGGCGGATCTAAGATGAAGGTGAAAACAGCAATCACCCCAGTTGGGGGGATCAGCTTGGTTGCTCAGGATTGGGGACTAAAATACTATGAATTATCGCGTTGTTATTCTCAGTGGCATTCTTTGTGCTTTCATCGGCTCTGTACTGGGGTGGGGCATGGGAGAAATGGCTCTGCGTCAACATAGCAGTCAGATGAGTCGCTATGTGAGTCCTGCCTATCGCCAGCTCTATGGGCGACGCTTAATTTGGATGGGCGCAATCGTTGGTTTTGCCATCGGTGCTGGACAGGCAGGAATTTTAAGTCAGCGACACCATCGTGACAAAAATCGGCATTAATTTAAGTAGTCAATTAAGTAGTCAATAAGTAGTTCATCATGGCGCAATCTTATTCCCGTTCCCAAAGACGTTTGGCTGTCCCTCTATGGTATGAACGTTTATTAGCGTTAATTCTACTGGCGAATTATGGGCTGGTCATTTTTGACTTAGCGTATATTCCCCTGCGGGATTTTTGGCTACAGGGCCGGGTACAGTTCACGATTAAGGTGGGGCCGATTGAGCAAGAATTTCCCCAGCCGCCCCTCCGCATTCTCCCCGTGGCGATCGCCCCTTATTATGACTGGGTCAAAGGCATTGAACCGTATCGATCAACCACTGCTTATTTGGCGTTAGTGGAACAATTAAATCGCAAGATTGATGAAAAGGCTTTAGAAGGAACAGCCTCGCCAAATCGCCCAGACCCTCCGCCGTCTGCCCCTGAAATCGGGCGACCGGGGCAAGGCAACTTGGATCTCAATCCGCCCCGAGACGGTGTCACCCAGGAAGCCGCCGACATTGACGATATCTTGGCGACGTTACGGGCGGAAAGCGTGGCCATGATCCAAGAAAATCCCTTTCAAATTGCCAATAAAACGGGCACGTTAGAAAGAATCAAAAATAAAATGCGCGCTCATGTTTTTGGGGATCAAGCTGCGTCGGTCACCAAAGCGTTCCAGGAATTCTGGTCAAAGGATTACCTTTTAACCCACGGTTCAAGTGAACAGTTTCGTTTTTTTGATCAACAGATTCGTCCCTTAATTGAGACTAATTATTTCCGGGTGATCGGGGAAAATGGTCAACCGATGGATAACTTTCCCCTGATTGATTTTCCCTTTTTCGTTATATTTTTAACGGATTTTATGGTACGAACCCGGCTGATTAGTCGCCGTTATAAAGGGATTAGTTGGGTTGATGCCATGTTTTGGCGTTGGTACGATTTTTTCTTATTTATCCCCGCTTTTCGTTGGCTACGAATTATCCCCTTAATGACCCGTTTAGATCAGGCGAAACTCCTAAATTTGAATACGGTTAAAGGTCAAGCTGTGCAAGGTTTTGTGGCCATCATTGCTGAAGACATGACAGAGGTTATTGTCGTCCGGATTATTGATCAGCTCCAAGACCAAATACATCAGGGGCAAATCCGCAAACTATTAGATAGCACCAAAACGACAGAATATATTGATATTAATAACCGTAATGAAATTGTTGAAATTGTCCGTGTTTTCTCCCAAGTTCTAATAGACAAGGTTTTACCAAAACTGCAGCCTGAGGTGCAAAAGCTTGTGCTTTACAATGTGGATCTGTCCCTTAAGCAGACTACTGCCTATCAGCAGTTACAGAACCTGCCAGGGATAAAAGCGATGCAAACCCAAATGATAGCAGGACTGATTGACAAGACTTATAAGCAGATGCTAATCATCCTTCAAGGCATGCTCAAATCTGATCCAGAGTTTGACCGATTATTAGAGAATACTCTGAACAAACTAAGCCAAGATTTGAAGGATGAGTTACAGCAGCAAAATAATTTAGACAATGTAGAAGAATTATTAATAGACTTTTTTGAAGAGTTCAAGATTAATTATATTCAAAAACTGTCTTCTGCAGATATCGAGCGAATTTTAGATCAAGTACAATAAGGATTTATGTGCTGTAAAAGGGGTATTCGTTGTGACATGGCAGCCATCCTAGCAAGGGGATTGGGGACGGACGCAAATTGCCATAAAACTTTACCAAAACATGGCGCGGGGAA
>JBEAQB010000350.1:0-3219 GCA_041164125.1 Cyanobacteriota bacterium | reverse complement strand
GGATGTTGCTTATCGGTTTAATGGGAGCCTTGAGTTCCTGGGCGGTGAGTCGAGTGACGACTTATTTGATGCCCTGGCGCACGATTAAAAAGCAAGATGCTTGACCAGGTAGGCTGACGACTAAAAATCAACAGGATTTATGATGCAACAGTTAGAAAAACCCCTGACCACTAAGGGGGCCGTCCAGGTAGAAGGTATTTCAGTCACGTTCCAGCGTCAAGGCCATATAAACCATGTGCTTGACTCGATTAATCTCAGCATTAAACCCGGAGAATTTGTTTGTTTGTTGGGACCATCGGGATGCGGCAAATCTACCCTACTCAATGCGATCGCCGGCTTTATTCAGCCGACAGCGGGATATATTATGGTCGATCAAAATCCAGTGCGTCGTCCTGGGGCCGATCGCGGTTTTGTTTTCCAGCAATACTCCTTACTACCTTGGAAAACCACGTTTCAAAATGTAGAGTTGGGGCTGAAGATCCGGGGCATGGCAAAACCCGAGCGCACGGAACTGGTCAATGATTATCTCAATCGGGTCGGGCTATACAAACATCGTAAAAGTTATCCCCACCAACTTTCAGGCGGCATGCAACAACGGGCCAGTATTATCAGAGCGCTGGTTAACTCCCCCTCTGTACTGCTGATGGATGAGCCCTTTGCTGCTCTCGATGCTCAAACTCGCCACATGATGCAAGAGTTATTACTGGATATTTGGAGCGAGCTCAACACAACGGTGGTTTTTGTTACCCATGATATTGAAGAGGCTATTTTCCTTGGCGATCGCATCTGTGTCATGGGGGTCCATCCAGGACGCATTAAAACCGAGCTTGACATTTATTTAGAACGTCCTCGCCATTTCGACGATACGCTTTCAGCGGAGTTTGTTGCGTTACACCGGCAAGTGTTTGAGTTAATTCGTGAAGAAACGATGAAAAGTATGGAAGCTTGACGTTATTTCAGCTGGCATAAAACATCACGGCTACAGGGTGGCGATCGCTGTTTCTAGGAATTCTGTTTGTACCCACTGCTCTATGTTGATCTGACTTAAAGATTCATGACCGGCGATCGCCATGAGTTGTTTAATGTGTTCGTTCAGCCAATCCCGATGAATCCGGGTATCAGAGAAGAAAACCCCTCCGTCACGCGCTTCAAGAGAGCAGAGCGTTTTAGCAATAATCGCAGGATCTAACCTGACCCATTGGCTAACAAGGCTAGGGGCGAGGGGGGTTGTCTGATACCAATACTGTGCAGCAATTAACGCTTTTAGATAAGCGACAATTACGTCGGGATACTGCTCCGCTAACGCGGCTTGGACAACCACACCATGAAAGGTCGGCAGTTCATTACTCCCGTCTTGGAGCAGTCGACGGAAGCCTCCTTTGTGTTTAACGATTTCGTGGAAAGGCGCAAAGTAAGCGTACCCATCAACGGGATACGTGGGATTGGTTAGGTACTGCGGATCGAAATTGTCAATCGAGGTTAAATTAACGTTATTGAGTAAGTGTTTGTGGTGGAGTGAACGAATCAGCATGCCATGGGCCGCCGATTGAAAGGGCACGGCAATCACACGACCTTGCAAATCCTCTAAACTATTAAACGAGGAGCGATCGGGAACAATGACCTCATTGCCTTTACCATCAAGATTACTGGCCACAAAACTGACTAAACGTGTTTGAGCTTTGACGACGGATTCCCGATTGGCGTGATTGGCGCTCAAGAGTAAAGGATAGTCTCCCAGGATACCAATATCGATATTTTTTGACGCTAAGCCTGCCACAATTGGGGCCCCGGAAGTATAGTCCCACCATTGAATTTGATAATTAATCTTGCTATAGCGACCCTCGCGAGGGAGAAAATGCTCCAGCAATCCCAGACGTTGAATAATTAAACCAGCGGTCACCGTCTGAATCGTACGATTCTGTGTGCCAATGTTGAGGGTCATGGTCTCTGACCCTTGAGAGGCAGGGGGACGAAGAAAAAAGTGGGGAGAGTTAAAATGAGGAACTTTTTGAGCAGCAGCGGGAAGAGATGGCTGAGTTCCTGCTGCTGTCTCCCCGTCGATTTGCAACGAGAAGGGAAAATTTGCTTTCACCATGGCGACAAATTTCCCAATAGAATCCAATGTCTTTTGACTACGAGAAGCGGCCTGTTCAAGATTTTGTAAGGCACGATTCATTCGTTTCGACATCAACAGAAACAAAGGCAGCTTAAAAGCAAATTCTTCCAAAGCAATGGATTTAATCCAGCCAGCTTGCCGTTCCATTTGAAATTCAAAATCCGACATAAAGCTGAGATAATGCCCCTTGAGTAAATAAACCTGTATTTGACTCAACGTATCAACCACTTCAACATGGGAAAAATCCGCCAGACTCAGCCCTAACTCATGCAGACGCCGGGTTAAAATGGTGCGGCTTGGTGTCCCGTCTGGGAGCAGAACCCAAGGATAATCTTGCAACTGTTTTAGACTTAACCATTGACGTTTGGCTAAGTGATGACTGCTTGCCACCATTAAAGAATAGCGAACCGAGCCAATCGTTACTTCCGATAGATCTTCAAATCGAGAAAAACTGAGGTCAGAAATTCCCACATCAGCTTCCCCATTTTTCAAGCCCCGATAAAGCTGCTCTGCGGATTGAAACTGTAAACACTGCGTTTTAACCTGGGAATATTGTCGATTATATTCAAACAAGATGGTGGGGAGTAAATCGTCAATCGTGTTAGCAATATAACCAATTTTGACTTTTCCCTGTTTCCCCCGCTTGATTTCTTCAACTTCATTGAGAATCTGGGCTTCAACATCCACCAAGTAGCGCCCTTCTTCCAGTAAATATTTCCCGACTTCCGTTAATTCAATCCGTCTTCCCAAACGGTGAAACAAAGCAGTCCCAAGCTCAGACTCTAAAGATTTTATCTTGGCACTAACCGCAGGTTGGGTCAGGTTTAGAGCATCAGATGCTTCAGTGAAACTTAAACACCTAGCAACTTCTAAAAAAACCTTGAGATGATAAATTTCCACTTTAAATAACCTACTGTAAGGTTGCCACTAAACTATTTTGCTCATTTTTTTAGCCTAGACCCAATCAAGTCATTTAAATCTTTTATGAGTCTATAAAAAACTCTGTTTCAAAAAAGTAACTTGGACTACATATACCGTTGCTGGTTGTTTTAGAATTTCGTAAAATAAGTTCATGAGACATTAAAACAATGTTGTCACTGATG
>JBEAQB010000349.1:0-5967 GCA_041164125.1 Cyanobacteriota bacterium | reverse complement strand
AAGGAACAACCCTAAACCTTGCTTGCTGGAAACACTCTGATGGTTGCCCCTTGTGCCCCGCAGGAAGTTGGTCGGTTATGGCGATCGCCGTCCGGGGCGCCGTGGGCCAAAGGTTCCCGTCGAAACCCCGTCAGTGAGTTAAAACACGTTCCCATTTTCTCAAATCGCCCTCATGTTTGCCATGATACTTGTAACGTTGTCCAGGCACTGGTGGGGTTAGATGCATCCTGGCGCATGGTACTGCCGGGATAAGCCACCGAATCAACCCCGTAAAATGTTTTTTCGGCAAGACATTGGCGATCACCTGTGGACATTGGATGAACAATTACCCATGGATACCACGCTCAAAAACCATATCCACTTTTTTTGACAGATGCTTTATTCAACGGGGTTAAAATACAATTTTTAATGCCCAACAGGACAAGGCAACTTACAATAGAGACTAGAAGAGTGAAATGTCCGAGGATGAAGAACCTTCTTTATTTTGAAGAATGAGACACTCAATTTCCCGCAGATGAGTCGCAAGATCGCAGTTTTCAAGTTCTAACACTTTCTGTCGGAGTGATGAGTTTTTATCCATTAGTTTTCGCATGGGGCCTAAGGGGAAATAGACATATTTAACTTTTTCTATACATTCAGCATCAAAAAAGTAGGGTTGCCCCAACAAAGCTGCTGTCGTTCCTAACAACTCCCCAGTCGCGATTAGGAACCAGTTTTCTTTTTCCCCCGATGCTCTAGCCTTTCCTTCAGTAATAATGTAAATTTCCGTCGCTTCTTTTCCTTTCTCAATAATTTTATCCCCCGGATTACCATTCTTCCACTGGGCGATTGTCATCAGTTTTACGAACTCACGCGGCTCAAGTATGTTAAAATTTTTCTCATATAAAAACTGTTCATCAGCCGTCAGTTTTACCGGGCGTTTTTCCAAAATCAGGACGGTAATACGGTAATATGGTACAAGTTTATAGCCATGAAAACACAGTTCTAAACGATGGGAGACCACAGCGGCTTTTCTTGGAACAAAGCATAGGGAATAAACGTAATTTCCGCTAGAACGGCCAAAATCCTTAACATTAAAACGTTCTGCAGAGAAAATGAAAGCAACGTTAAGGGACTCGAAATATCAACCTATAACGCAACGGTCATCCACTTAGATGGAATATGGGCAAAGAACATCGCTAGACTGGCGCCCAACAATACGAAGGCAATCAAGATAACTTTTTTACGTTTCATCGGACGATAGGATTTTGTCGAACAAATACACCCAGGAATTGCGGGGATTGTAAACTGGTAATACCTTGAAACTGTAAAGTGGTCAAGACAAAAGAGAAGAGACTAGCCAGGGATGACGTTTCAGATTCAGAGCAACCAAATAACGACAGAGTTCGGCTTGGGGCTGTTCTAACTGGAAAAAGTTGCCTAAGTTTAGCTCCAACGGGGATGATAGTAATCTGTTGCCTACACTTCCGCATCGTTAACGCCCCATGACTACCCTTGCCCCTTTAAACTTTCCCCTCACCGCCATCATCGGCCAAGAAGCCATTAAATTAGCCTTACTGTTAGGGGCGATCGATCCGGGGTTGGGGGGCATTGTCATTGCCGGCCGACGGGGAACGGCTAAATCCGTAATGGCCCGCGCCATCCACACCCTGTTGCCCCCCATTGAAATTATTAAAGGCAATCGTTATCAGTGTGACCCTAAGGATCCAGGCAATTGGGATGATCACACGTTGGAACTGTGGCGGAATAACCCCACCGCTGAGTGGGAGACGGAAATTATTCCCGCCCCCTTTGTGCAAATTCCCTTGGGCGTGACGGAAGATCGCCTGCTGGGGTCGGTAGATGTGGAAAAATCGGTGCGGCAGGGGGAGGCGGTGTTTCAGCCGGGATTACTGGCCCAGGCCCATCGGGGGGTGTTGTATATTGATGAACTGAATTTATTGGATGATCAAATTGCCAATCAGTTGCTCACCGTCTTAACCGAAGGGCGGAACCAAATTGAACGGGAAGGCATTAGTTTTCAGCACCCTTGTCAGCCCCTATTAATTGCCACCTATAACCCAGAAGAGGGGCCACTGCGGCGCCATTTGCTAGACCGCATTGCGATCGCCTTATCGGCCGATGGGGTGTTGGGGCTAGATCAACGGGTGGCGGCGGTGGAGCAGGTATTAGCCTATGCCAACAGTCCCTTCAACTTTATCCAGCAGTATGATGCAGAACTGGATGATCTTAAAACCACCATTATTTTGGCCCGGGAATGGCTCAAGGAAGTTAATCTCACGTCGGAACAGGTCAGTTATTTAGTTGAAGAAGCCATCCGGGGCGGGCTCCAGGGCCATCGGGGCGAATTGTTTGCTATCCGGGTGGCCAAGGCGATCGCCGCCTTGGACGGTCGTAGTGAAGCCAACGCCGATGATCTGCGTCAAGCAGTGCAGTTAGTGATCGTGCCCCGTAGTGTGTTGGTGGACAATCCGCCCCCTCCGGAACAGTCACCGCCTCCACCTCCTCCCCAAAACCAGGATGAGGGCGATCAAGATCAAGATGATCAACAGGAGGATCAGGACGAAGAAGAAGATAATGAACCGGAAGCCGAGCAAGATCCCCCCAGCATTCCCGAAGAATTCATGTTTGATCCTGAAGGGGTCAGCCTAGATCCCACGGTGTTAGCTTTTGCCCAAATGGCTCAGAAACAAGGTAAATCCGGCAGTCGTTCCATTATTTTGTCCGATGACCGGGGACGGTATTTAAAACCGATTCTGCCTAAAGGCAAAGTTAAACGCATTGCGGTGGATGCTACTCTCCGCGCCGCGTCGCCCTACCAAAAATCCCGCCGCTTACGCCACCCCGATCGCCAGGTGATTGTGGAGCAGGGGGATATTCGCGGCAAAAAACTCGTCCGTAAAGCGGGGGCGTTGATTGTCTTCTTGGTGGATGCGTCAGGATCAATGGCCTTAAACCGCATGCAGGCTGCGAAGGGGGCCGTGCTGCAACTGTTGACCGAAGCCTACGAAAACCGCGATCAAGTGTCCCTGATTCCCTTCCAAGGGGAAAATGCAGAAGTTTTGTTACCCCCCACCCGTTCCATTGCCATGGCCAAAAAACGGCTAGAAACCTTGCCCTGTGGCGGTGGTTCCCCCCTGTCCCACGGGTTAATGCAGGCGGTGAATGTGGGCATGAATGCCAAACGCTCCGGCGATATTGGTCAAGTCGTCATTGTGGCGATCACCGATGGTCGGGGCAATATTCCCTTAGCGCGCTCCCTGGGGGATGAAATTCCGGCAGGAGAGAAACCGGATATTAAGGCGGAGTTACTGGAAATTGCCGCTAAAATCCGCGGGCTGAGCATGCAACTGTTGGTGATTAATACGGAGAAAAAGTTTGTTTCCACCGGCTTTGGTAAGGAACTTGCCAACAAAGCCGGCGGTAAATATTACCAACTTCCCAAAGCCACGGACCAGGGCATCGCCGCTATGACCCGTCAGGCGATCGCCGATATGGGTTGAGGTCGAGCCGTCAAGAACTGACAACCAACCGGTTTCGACCCGACTTGACACTCCTCGCCGTAAACGACGAGGATTCTTAGTTCACCGAGTCCACTTATTTAGGATTCCTTGCAAAGCCCTAAACAGAGGTGGTTCTCTCCCCAAGCGTTACTTTCGGTGTGCCCCACCGTAGTTAGATTTCCCCAAAATTTGTTTGATTTGAAACGTTAGTCTCAAAGCTGATCGTCTAGCTCCCGCAAAGATTTTACCTATCCACAGGATAGAAACTAGAACTATTGGATAGAACCGTATATTTTTGATTGCCAAGGTTCAGCGTAGTGCCATTAGGCTACTGGGTTTTTAGAGCGGTTGATTACCCTATCCGCTATACTCTAACTATAGACTATTTTTCAGAGTATGACAAGACCTAGAAAGATTCAATTTAACGTGAACGATAGAGAGTACCAAGCTCTCAAGGATTATGCTGAAAGCGTCGAACTTTCAATGGCAGAAGTTTTGAGAGACTATATCAAGTCCTTGGTGGTTAACTCCCGAAAGTCGGACTAGCATGGAAGTTAAGGCGCACGGCGCATCCCAGCCCTAAAGGGCTGGGTTTTCCCGCGCCATGTTTTTGATAAAAAATATATGCTAATCTAGGTCTATGGATTGGGAGCCTAATCTACCGTATCTCACACATTCTGAGTCGTGGTTTGGCGTTTTGAATGGGCAATCCCTTCCCGTAACCCCTCACCCATCGGGTTATGCCTTCCTCGCTTGACTCGTCAGCACCACGATTCGGCTAGACATCATCACAGGAGCTGTCCTTGATAATGGACTATTTAGAAAAGTTACTTGACAAGCTTAGAGAACTCGCTCAAAAACTCATTGATGGTTTGCTTGGCCCCCAGGCAGAGCCAGAACCAGAGTTAATTCCTATCCCGGTTCATGATCGCCGTTCTCGCCGCTAAAGCGGTTTATCCAATTCATCACCTTGGGCTATGGCAGATCCTCTAAAAATCTTGGTTTTGCACGGCCCCAATCTGAATCTATTAGGACAGCGGGAACCAGACATTTACGGATCTCTGACCCTGGCTGAGATTGATCAGCAACTCCAACAACTGGCGATCGCCTTGGGCGTAGAAATCACCCCGTTTCAATCCAACAGCGAAGGGGAATTGGTTAGCCGTATCCAAACAGCATTGGGAAAATACCAGGGCATCGTGATTAATGCCGCCGCCTATACCCATACGTCTGTGGCCATTCGGGATGCCCTCAGCGCCGTTAACATTCCCACCGTGGAAGTCCATCTCAGTAACATCCATCAGCGGGAATCCTTCCGGCATGTTTCCTATATTGCAGCGGTGGCGATCGGGCAGATTTGTGGCTTTGGGGTCAACAGTTACCGTTTAGGATTACAGGCCCTTGTCGATCATTTACAGCCGCAAAACGGCTAGAGTGCCTGGATCCATTCCTTGACCTGGTAACTTGTCCAAATACCATTTTGCCAATAAGGATCGGACTCCACTAATTTTTCCACCGTCGCCTGATCCGGCGCATCATAAATGCCGAACACCTCGGCTAAGTCCTTCGTGGGTCCGATGGTCACGAGCACACCGTTTTGCTTTTGAGTCTGCAACCCTGCGAGGTGGGCTTCTCGAAATGGAGTGCGTTTTTCTAATACATTGTCGCAGTAGGTTCCCAAAAGAACGTATTTAGGCATAGGATAATTTTTCCAACTGATTGATGGGTGATGAGATGGTGAACTTGACAATTTTCTAAACAAGCTCATTCCTTTTGCTATGATAAATGATGTTTTTCATATATCTTTACAATTATGTATTATTTGCCTCAGCCTCCCTACGTTCTGATTGCAGTAGGGCTTTTTGTTGGCATTGCCTGCGGCTCGGCGTTTGAAGCAACGCTAAAACAGAAAGTAAAGGTGTGGATAAACACCCCCGAGAGCACGTTGGGGGATTTAGACCTGCAATTGCCGTTTTTAGGAATTTGTGTGGGGGTTTGTGTTTTTTTGGCCTCTGGCGTCGAGGTTTTCTTGGGTAGTGCTTTCATTTCCTATGCGATCGCCGTACCTGTGACAATTTTTATTGCCGCGTTGGTCTGGCGTCAATTAGATAGTTTGCTCAAGCAACTGAAGCAAGGCGGCTCCCAGTCGATCGACTTGGATGCATTCTACTAACGCCTCATGGACTTACTCGAACTGCCGTCCACCGTAACTTTACCGACCCCTGCAGCGACCCAAGCGTGGGGGAAAGTATTGGGGGAGACATTTTTGCCGGGGAGCGTGGTGTTACTACAGGGCAACCTGGGAGCCGGTAAAACTAGCCTGGTACAAGGAATTGGCTTGGGTTTAGGCATCGATGAGCCGATTGTTAGCCCAACGTTTACCCTCATTAATGAATATTACGACGGACGAGTTCCCCTCTATCATCTAGACCTATACCGTTTAGCCCCCGAAGAGGTAGACGGG
>JBEAQB010000348.1:0-8496 GCA_041164125.1 Cyanobacteriota bacterium | reverse complement strand
CCGTGGTACCGATCGCCTCAGCGACATTAAGACGTGTCTGCAAAAGCTGCGCGTGCCGATTGGCACCATCAGCAAGGAGGGTGGGCGTATCGTAATAAGCGGCTAACCCCACCAATCCATTCGTGATTGAGGTCGGGGCGCAGGCCAGACCATTAAACCAATATAACTGGGGCAGTAACCCGTAGAGGTTACTGGGAATTGAGGCAACAGCGAAATTACTGAGGGAAAAATCACCCTGGATAGAGAGTCCAGGAATCGAGAGTCCAGGAATCGAGAGTCCAGCCATGGGAAAGACCTTGGTAGTTTAACTTTAGAACCAAAAATATCGTTTGTCCGCAGGTATAGATTGTAGTGCCCCCCTGGACAAATCGGCAACTTAGCCCCCGCTAATTTTGGCTTGATAGCCTAATTTCAGCAAATAGGCCAACACTTTATGACGCTGATCGCCTTGAATTTCCAAGCTCTGGTCCTTCACAGTGCCGCCCCCACCGCAATGACTTTTCAAGGCCTTTAACAACTGATTGAGACTGGAGGGCGACAATTGAAATCCTCGTATTACAGTTACTGTTTTTCCCTTACGTCCAGCGCGGGTGGCCTGAATGCGAATTGTCTGTTGTTGGGCGGGCACATCCTCCACCGTTTCAGCCGGCTCGGGCGGCGTCGAGCCAAACTCTTGGTAGACGATGCGGGGGTGAGGCTTTTGGGGAGAAGGCGTCATAGGACGGTTACGGATTTGATTGTGATTCGTTATTTTGCTATTATCCTCCCCTTGACTATTTCTTTAAATCTCCTCAGTCAAGTAAAGATTTGTAAACTATAATGTCTGAAGATTTGACGTCACTTTAGCGGTAAAAATTGAATGGATAAACTGATGCGTGTCGAGCGGCTGTTGCTATGGGGACACATTGCCTCCATGGGCTTTGGTCTGGCGGGTTTGCTATTAGTGTTGCCCCATCCTGAGTTCATTGCTCACCTACCGGAGATTGGCAAAGTTGCCTTTCAGTGGTCAATGGCAGGGGGCGGTGTGGTTTATATGCTGCTGGGCTTTGCCGCCGTTACGATTTACGCGTTGCGTACCCTCGGCACCTTGCCGACCTTGGGCTTTTTAATTCCGGCCTTGGGGGTGTCGGTTTCTGCAGAATTATTGGGAACTAGCACTGGCTTTCCGTTTGGTTACTACCGCTATCTGTCGGGGTTGGGGTATAAAATTGCGGGCTTAGTGCCTTTTACGATTCCCTTATCTTGGTTTTATCTCGGTTTCTGTGCCTACCTTTTAGTCCGGGCCGGATTACGCCAGAGTCAGATCGCACAAATTTGGCAAGAATTAACGGCGATCGCCGTTGGGGCGACATTACTGATGTCGTGGGATTTCGTTTTGGACCCAGCCATGAGTCAAACGACCATGCCTTTTTGGATCTGGGATGTACCGGGCGCATTTTTTGGCATGCCCTATCAAAACTTTGCGGGTTGGTTTGGCACCGGGGCAATTTTCATGGGCATTGCCACAGTGATTTGGCGGTTTAAAACAGTGGAATTACCCAGCGACACTTTGGGGTTACCATTGGCAATCTACCTGAGCAATTTTGCCTTTGCGACCGTCATGAGCATTGGTGCCAATATTTACCCCCCCATTTTCCTGGGGTTATTATTGGGCGTCGCACCGGCCATTTATTTCTACAGGCGTTCTGGGGATGCCTCCGCCCCGGTTGCCGTTTCCCGGTTACAAGCAGTGATTGAAAAAGATAAGTCCGACTTAGCTGCGGTCAAATAATGGGTGATCAGTCTGGAACACTAGCAATTGCCATCTTTTGCACGGGGCTACTGCTATGCCAAGGGGTCGCCACGCTTATCTTATTCAGTCGCTTACTCAGGGGGGCACGACGGCGATCGCCATTGCGCCCCTGTTTCCCCCCAGCAGATAGTCCCCGCACGGTATCAGTGGTGATTCCCACATTGAATGAAGCCGCGAGGGTTTCCCCCTGTTTAGCCGGGTTAGAACAACAAGGGCCGCCTTTGCGGCAAATTCTGGTGGTGGATAGCCGATCAACGGATGGGACGCAAGCGGTGGTAGCCGCGGCCCAGCAGCGCAATTCCCGTTTAACCTTATTGACCGACGATCCCTTACCACCGGGTTGGGTGGGGCGTCCCTGGGCGTTGAATTATGGTTTTGAGCACAGTGATCCAGAGGCGGAGTGGATTTTGGGCATTGATGCCGATACCCAACCCCAGCCCGGGTTAGTGGCTAGCGTTGTGCAAGCGGCGATGGAAGAAAACTACGATATTTTGTCCCTGTCGCCCCAATTTATGCTCAAAACAGCGGGGGAATGGTGGTTACAACCCTCCCTGTTAATGACGTTGATTTATCGCTTCGACTCGGCCGGGGTCAGGGAACAGGCACCAGAAACGGTGATGGCCAATGGACAATGCTTTCTCTGCCGGCGTTCCGTCCTGCAAGAGTTGGGGGGGTACCAATTGGCGGCCCGCTCATTTTGTGATGATGTGACCTTGGCGAGGATCGCTGCTCAACGGGGGTATCGGGTCGGCTTTTTGGATGGTGCCCAGTTAATCCGAGTCAGAATGTATGAAGGCATTCGAGAAACCTGGCAGGAATGGGGGCGATCGCTCGATTTAAAGGATGCGACGGTGCCATCGCGGCTGTGGGCGGAAGTGCTGGTGCTGCTGTTGGTACAAGGACTTCCCCTCTTGGCCCTGGGATTTTTAACGATGCTGTGGGGGTTAGGCTATGATTTCCCCTCCCTAACCCTGGCGATCGCCCTGAATGGCGGCTTAATGTTCATACGTTGGGGCATGTTACTGGCTATTTTCCCGTCCTATTACCGTGATCCCACGGCCAGCAGCGGTGCCTGGGCTTATTGGTTCTCCCCCTGCGCCGATCCCCTCGCTGTCAGCCGCATTATCCTGTCTGCAACCCAAACCCCCAAACAGTGGCGAGGTCGGATTTATTAATGTGTGCGGATCCCTATGCTTGGCTAGATACGGCCTTAACCACCATTCATCGAGCCCATTGGTATCGATCGCCCCAGGCCATCACCAGTCCACCGGGGGCAGAGATTGAGTTGGGGGGGGAACGACTAATTAATTTTGCCAGCAATGACTACTTGGGCTTAGCAAACCATCCGGCGCTGAAACAAGCCGCCTGTGATGCGATTGCAACCTGGGGCACCGGCAGTACGGGGTCACGCTTACTGAGCGGTCAGCGGCCTTTACATGATCACCTCGAAACGGCGATCGCCCAGTGGAAGCAAACGGACGCGGCGATAGTCTTTAGTTCAGGGTACTTAGCCAATGTGGGCACGATTACCGCGTTAGTGGGCAAACGGGATTTAATTATCGGGGATGAATACAATCATGCCAGCTTGAAACGGGGGGCCCAACTCAGCGGGGCAACGGTGATCAACTATGCCCATCGGCATCATCTCGATCTGAGCCAAAAACTCCAGCAACATCGTTCTCGCTATCGTCGCTGTTTAATCTTGACGGACGGGGTCTTTAGTATGGATGGCGACCTCTGCCCCCTACCCGCCTTAGTGGCGATCGCCCATCAATTCGAGAGTATGTTACTGGTGGATGATGCCCACGGCACCGGCGTTTTGGGCGCCACCGGATCAGGGTGTCGGGAACACTTTCAACTGCCCGTCGGTAACTGGATTCAAATGGGAACCCTGAGTAAGGCCCTCGGTAGTTTGGGGGGATATGTGGCGGGGACGCAAAATTTGATTGAGTTTTTACGCAATCGTGCCTCCACTTGGATTTATACCACCGGTCTCTCCCCGGCCGATACCGCCGCTGCCCTGACGGCCATTCAATTAATTCAGGCGGAACCCCAACGACAGCAACAACTGTGGCAAAATATCACCACCCTCAACCAGGGCCTAATCAAACTCAATTTACGGCGATCGGTTTCCCCCGCGCCGATTCTGTGGATCGGCTTACAACACCCTGAACAGGCCTTGCAGTTATCTTGCCAACTCAAACACCATGGCATCTTTGCCCCAGCCATTCGTCCACCAACCGTGCCCAGTAGTCGTATCCGCTTTTCTGTCATGGCCACCCATACCCCGGCCCACTTAGATTACCTGCTGCAAACCCTACACACCTTATTGCCTGGGCAGACCACAGATAAATTATGACATCGTTTGCAACGGCTCGCGCCAAGCGTCCTACCCTTTACTGCGCCATTACCGGTCACGGCTTTGGCCATGCGGTGCGGGTGGCCTGCATTGCCCATCGGCTTCAACAACTATGCCCAGAGGTGTTGATCATCATGGCCACCCGTAGTCCCCGTTGGCTACTGGCAAGCTATTTGGAAAAACCGTTTATTCATCGTCCTGTGGCCGTTGATGTGGGGGTAATCCAGGCCGATAGTCTGCAAATGAATACCGAGGCAACTTTGGCGCAGTTGACCCAGATTTATCGCCGCAAAAACGGGTTAATTGCCACAGAGTCGAACTATCTTCGCAATAATCAGGTGGACTTGGTCCTCGCTGATATCCCGGCCCTTGCCGTGGCGATCGCCCATCAGGCCGGGATCCCCGCTTGGTGTGTCAGTAATTTTGGCTGGAATTTCATTTATCGGGACTGGGGAGAACCGTTTGCTGAGATTGTGGCCGACATAGAAAAAGACTATGCCCAGGCGGATTTATTGTTTCGTCTTCCCCTAGCGGAACCGATGGAAATTTTCCCACAGCAGCTTGATGTGGGGTTAACAGGGGGGGATCCTCGGTTTGGGGAACGGCATCTGCGGCAAACCTTCGGGATTACTGCCCCCAGGGAGCGGACTGTGTTATTAACCTTTGGCGGTTTGGGCCTACAAGCGATTCCCTATAACACGCTCAATGCTTTTCCTGATTGGCAATTTTTGACATTTGATCGCCAGGCGCCGAAACTGCCTAATCTGATCCTTGTGCCCCATCAGACCTATCGCCCAGTGGATATCATGCCAATTTGTGGCCGGGTGATCTCGAAGCCCGGGTTTAGTACTTTTGCCGAAGCGTTGCGGTTAGAGGTGCCGCTGATTTCTTTAACGCGGGATGGTTTTGCCGAAGCGGCAATTTTACTGGCAGGATTACAACAGTATGGCGAACATCAAATTATTGATCATCAAGACTTTTTTGCCGGCAATTGGCATTGTCTCAACTATCCCCCTAACCCACCGCAGTTCAGTCACAAATTAGCTAAAAACGGCGATCGCCAGATTGCCGCAAAAATCCTAGATCAGATTAGTTGAGTATGGATCCCTTAGCCATTGGCATTGTCTTACTATTCGTTGTTCCCTTGGGGTGTTCCGTGGGGAGTTTTCTCAATGTCGTCGCTTATCGTCTCCCCATTCACATATCAGTGGTCTGGCCGCCCTCCCGTTGTCCTACGTGTTTACATCTCCTCGGCAAAACCGAAAATGTGCCGGTACTGGGTTGGTTGTGGCTGAGGGGTCAATGTCGTTGGTGTCAGACACCAATTTCACCACGTTATCCTGCAGTCGAGATCACCACAGGACTGTTATTTAGCCTCGTCTTTTGGCGATTTGGTTGGCAATGGCAAACCGTTGCTTACTGGCTATTGGTGAGTTTTTTAATCGCCTTAACCTTAATCGATTGGGACACCATGATGCTTCCCAGCAGTTTAACCAAATCCGGTCTCCTGATTGGGTTAGGGTTTCATTCACTCCAGGGCTGGCAACAGCAAGATCTCAGCTTGTCTCTCTACGGGGCGATCGCCGCTGCAACATTGGGATTGTGGAGTTTCGACCTCATTCGTTGGGCCGGCACGATATTACTCGGGCAGGAAGGGATGGGCAATGGCGATCCTAAATTCGCTGCCCTGATTGGCGCTTGGCTAGGCTGGCAATTACTCTTACTAACCGCCTTCCTCGCCTGTCTCTTTGGGTCAATCTACGGGCTTGTCTGCCTGACCCTCGGTCGACTGCAACGCCGTCAAGGCTTCCCCTTTGGTCCTTTTTTGGCGATTAGCAGTCTAATTAGCCTAATCTGGGGGGGAGAAATGATCGCAACCTACTTAAACGTTGTGACTCCTTTGGTGGACTCTACTAACCTAATTTTGTCTGGTGTATTACGACTGGCTGAATTGACATAATCGCAAATACCGCTATGGAGGCAATATTGACAGGCGTTGACCGATGGCGTTAGATTACATCCTTCACGGGCGATCGCCATTCACGGATTCACCACAAGGGGAATGAGGGGGACTGTTTTGTTAGTCAACCAGCTAGCCGACACTGGACGCAATCTTAGCCAAACGCTTGATATCCTCTGGATTCAACTGCCAGCCCAAGGCGCCACCGTTTTGTCGAGCCTGTTCAGCGGTTTTAGCGCCAGGAATGGGAATAACATTTTCTTGGGCGATCAGCCAATTGAGGGATATCTGGGCAGGGGTTTTGTCATATTTTTCCGCCAAGTCTGCCAACGTGGAAATTAGGGGTAATAACTTTTGCAAGCCTTTGGGACTAAAGCGAGGATCTAGACGGCGGGCCCCCCGGAGATTAATCAGCGTGTCTGGACGATATTTACCCGTCAATAATCCTTGGGCCAGGGGACTATAGGCCAAAATCGTTACGTTCAATTGCCGGGCTTTTGCCAAAACGCCATTGTGCTCAATCCCTCGATTAAGGAGAGAGTAGGATACCTGATTACTCGCCAAAGGAATGCCTCGACTGGCTAGGCATTGATGGGCTTGTTCCATCTGTTGGGCCGAATAGTTACTTACCCCCACGGCTTGGATGCGTCCTTGTTTTACCTCCGCCGCTAGCACCTCCATAAAATCCGGTGTCTTCAGCCAAAATTCTAGGGGCCAATGGATTTGGTAAAGACAAATTTGGGACATCTGCAAGCGTTCTAGACTGGCAGTTAATGCTTTCGTGATGTCTGAGCATTGCCAACGCCAAGGAAGGGGAAAGTATTTTGTTGCAATTTGCACTGGTCGGGAGTTGCTCTGGCAAAATTGACCAATTAACCGTTCAGACTCGCCCAAGCCATAAATCTCAGCCGTATCAATCAAGGAAACGCCGACATCAAGGCTGGCCGCAAAGGCGTCTGCGACGTCTTGGGTCCCAAAATCTCTGCCATAATCCCAAAAGAGCGTATCCCCCCAGGACCACGTTCCTAGTCCCAAGGGAGCAACATCAGGACCATTTAAGCCAAGACGAACCGTAAGCATGGATGTTATCTGGGGAAAAGACTGGACTGTTACAGATCTTAACAAATCTCAGGGGCGAGGGATCTGTGGTGGGTTTAGGGAGGGGGGATTTGGGGCGGTACGACGTGTATTGTGTAATTCCGCGCAAGACTCCTTTACCAGAAGAGGGGCATTATTTGGCTATCAATACCACCGTTGAGCGGGGTTGGGCATAGTAATGATCATCCTTAATGGCAGGGGCGATGCCAACTTCACAAAAATCCTCTGGCGTTGGCAAGTAAGTATCCACTATTCGATGCCAAGTCAAGTTGTGGTTTAAGGGCGGCAGTTCAAAGGGTAAGGATTCCCAGAAAGAATTGAAAATGAGGTGGAGAATTTCCCCGGCGGCCGGATGGTACAGGGTCATTGCCAATGAATGGGACGAGTAGGACCAATCAGGTTGAGCCAACTTAACCCCATGCCAAGCGACGCAGGGCCCTGGCAGTTGCTGGGTGGCTTTTAGATAAAAATGTTTTAACGCCACTTCATCCACTAGGGGCAGGGGCAGGGGCAGCGACGATTCAGCGTCGTTGTCATTGTCTACAGGATGTTCCATTTCGACTTTGAGACGGGGAAGTTCAAAGTATAAAACCGGTAAAAGGCGCTCTTCTTGAAACAAGGCTAAAGATTGGGTGAGGGCAATAATTCCCCGCAAAAAGTGGGTTTCATCTCGATGGCTATCTTCCCCTGTCCAGTCAAACCAACTGAGTTCATTATTTTGACAGTAGGCATTGTTGTTTCCTTGCTGGGTACGGCGCACGGGATCCCCCATCAACATCATGGGCGTGCCTTGGGAGAAAAAGAGAATACTTAAGAAGTTTTTAATTTGTCGTAGACGCAGGCTGTTCACTTGAGGATCATCAGTATCTCCCTCAACACCACAATTCCAACTAAAGTTTTCATTGGCGCCATCGCGGTTGCTTTCGCCATTGGCTTCATTGTGTTTTTGATTGTAAGAGACTAAATCATTAAGGGTAAAACCATCGTGGCAGGTGACAAAGTTAATGCTGCGGTTAATGTCTGTGTCATGGCGTTGGTAAATATCGGGGCTGCCCAACAAACGACTCGCTAATAAATGAACTGTGCCATTATCGGCTTTGACAAAACGGCGGACATCGTCTCGAAAAGGACCGTTCCATTCTGCAAACCAATCGGCTAGTTCAACAAATTTACCCACGCTGTAAAGTCCGGCTGCATCCCAGGCTTCGGCGATTAATTTCGTTCCCGCTAGGATGGGGTCAGATTCGATCGCCCAAATAATATTGGCGGTAGCAATGTCGCTGCCAT
>JBEAQB010000347.1:0-6201 GCA_041164125.1 Cyanobacteriota bacterium | reverse complement strand
ATGACTATCGCAGTCGGACGCGCCCCAGTCGAAAGAGGATGGTTTGACGCCCTCGATGACTGGTTAAAGCGTGATCGTTTCGTTTTTATTGGTTGGTCTGGATTACTTTTGTTCCCCTGTGCCTTCATGGCCCTCGGTGGCTGGTTAACCGGCACCACCTTTGTTACTTCCTGGTACACCCACGGTTTGGCTAGTTCCTACTTAGAAGGGGCTAACTTCCTCACCGTTGCGGTATCCTCCCCCGCTGACGCCTTCGGTCACTCCCTACTGTTCCTGTGGGGCCCCGAAGCCCAAGGAAACCTGACCCGCTGGTTCCAAATCGGTGGGCTGTGGTCCTTTGTTGCCCTCCACGGTGCCTTCGGTCTGATCGGTTTCATGCTGCGTCAGTTTGAAATTTCCCGTCTGGTCGGTATTCGTCCCTACAACGCGATCGCCTTCTCTGGCCCCATCGCCGTCTTTGTCAGTGTCTTCTTGATGTACCCCTTGGGACAATCGAGTTGGTTCTTTGCCCCCAGCTTTGGGGTAGCGGGAATCTTCCGGTTCATTTTGTTCCTGCAAGGGTTCCACAACTGGACCTTGAACCCCTTCCACATGATGGGGGTTGCCGGTATCCTCGGTGGTGCGCTGTTATGTGCCATCCACGGTGCCACAGTGGAAAACACCCTGTTTGAAGATGGGGAAGATTCCAACACCTTCCGGGCGTTTGAACCGACCCAAGCGGAAGAAACCTACTCGATGGTGACCGCGAACCGTTTCTGGTCTCAAATCTTTGGGATTGCCTTCTCCAACAAACGGTGGTTGCACTTCTTCATGTTGTTTGTGCCGGTAACCGGACTGTGGATGAGTTCCGTCGGGATTGTGGGTTTAGCGCTGAACCTGCGGGCCTATGACTTCGTCTCCCAAGAATTACGGGCGGCAGAAGACCCCGAATTTGAAACGTTCTACACGAAAAATATCCTGTTGAACGAGGGTATGCGGGCTTGGATGGCTCCCCAAGACCAACCCCATGAAAACTTTATCTTCCCTGAGGAAGTATTGCCTCGCGGTAACGCTCTCTAAAGTGTAAGGAATTTCATATTGTTGACAGGGTGGCTAATTAGCCACCCTTTTTGGTTGCTATTTGGACTAGGGAGAAATCTTGATATCAAGCGGCGTGATTGGTTGTTCCAGGGCTGATAGTTCTGCTTTGAGGCGATCGCCGTGCCCCACGACAACCGTAAACATTTTGTCAGGATGGAGATGTTTTTGAGCCACCCGTTGTACATCTTCAACGGTGGTTGCGGTTACCTGGCGTTGGTAGGTGAAAATAAAATCCGCTGGATAGCCATAATATTCATAGGTCATCAAACGGGAGAGGGTTTGACCCGGTTGGGCAAAGTTAAACACAAAGGAATTTAGGAGGGAGTCCTTGGCATAGGCTAATTCCTCTGGGGTAATCGGTTCCTGGCGGAGCCGTTCAAATTCCCCGAATAAGGATTGGATAAAGGGTACAGTGGTTTCCGTGCGGGTGGGACCACCGGCAATAAAATAACCCGGATAATCATAGGCCGCTTGCCACTGTCCCGACACAGAATACGCTAATCCCTGCTTAGAGCGGATATTGTTAAATAACCGCCCGCCTAATCCCCCTAACACCCCATTCATCACCGATAGGGCCGGATAATCAGGATCCCTAACCTCGCCACCGATTTGCCCCAATAGCACATTACTCTGGGTTAAATGGGGTAAATCCGCTATAAATACCCCTCGATGAGTCACCTGGTCTACCTGTGGTGGTGTCAGGCGGGGGCCATTGCCTTGCCCCTGCCAGTCAGCGAACTGTTTTGCAATTAACGGTTTGATGGTTTCTGTGTCAAAGTCACCCACAATTCCCAAAATGATTTGCTCCGGTCGGATATACCGTTGATGGAAATCAAGCAAATCTTGGCGCTGTATAGCATCTAAGGTGCCATATTCCACCGTCCGCCCATAGGGACTATCGGCTCCATATAATAATTTCCGAAATTCACGACTGGCGATATCTTCTGGATCGTCATTGCGTCTGGCGATCGCCCCCCGGAGTTGGTTTTTCGCCAATTCTACCTGGGGCGGGTCGAAAGCCGGTGCTTTGATTACGTCAGCAAACAACTCAAAGACGGTGTCTAAATCCTTACTCAAGGCCGAAAAGTTAGCGGAGCCTGCAGACAAGTTAATACGGGTTTCAATGGCCGCTGCCCGTTGTTCTAACAAAGTATTCAATTCCCGGGGAGAATGGTGTTGCGTTCCCCCTAAACGCATGGTTGTTCCGGTTAAATGCGCCAATCCCACCTTATCTGTTGGCTCCCACCGTTCCCCGGCCCGGAAAATTGCCGTTCCCGACACCAGCGGGAGTTTTCGGTCCTCCATGAGATACACCACAAGGCGATTGGGTAGGGTATAACGTTCATAAGCAGGAAGTTTCAGGTCTGGTAGAGGCGGAAAGCTTAATTGGTCAACCTGTTTTGGCGTCTGAGACGGTGGGGGTGTGCGAGCTGGGGCGGCAGGCAATACGAAAAATCCCAAGAGTCCCACCACGATAATCACACTACAGCCAACTAATCCCCAAAATCGTTGCCACCGTTGTTTGTATCGATAAACACCTTGGCCTAATGGGGGCGGTAGTCGCATAACTGTATCCTGGGGGTAAAAACGGAGGTATTGGTCTAATTGACCGTTAACAACCTAAGGCAAACAGCGGAAGTTAAGGTTAGCTTTTATAATGGGCTAACAAGCATCTATTATTACAGACATCATCTGCCAGTCAGGTTGTTGGAGCAAACAAAACAGCATGGGAAAAGTCGTTGGAATTGACCTTGGAACCACCAATTCAGTCGTTGCCGTCATGGAAGGCGGTAAGCCCATTGTGATAGCCAATGCGGAAGGGATGCGTACCACCCCGTCGGTTGTGGGTTTTAACAAAGAAGGGGAATTAGTGGTCGGTCAAATGGGACGACGGCAATCAGTTCTCAATCCTCAAAATACCTTCTATGGTGTCAAACGGTTTATGGGAAGACGCTATGGCGAACTGACCCCAGAATCGAAGCGGGTTGCTTACACTATCCGCCGTGATGACCAAGATAATATAAAAGTGCGCTGTCCCCGTCTGAAAAAAGACTTTGCACCGGAAGAAATTTCGGCAATGATTTTGCGTAAATTGGCTGAAGAAGCTAGCCGCTATCTGGGGGAAAAGGTTACAGGGGCTGTGATTACGGTTCCAGCCTACTTCAATGATTCCCAGCGACAAGCCACCAGGGATGCCGGCAAAATTGCCGGCTTAGAAGTACTCCGCATTATCAATGAACCCACCGCCGCTTCCCTGGCTTACGGTTTGGATCAAGGACGGATGCAAAAAATTCTCGTCTTTGACCTTGGTGGCGGGACATTTGACGTTTCGGTGTTGGAAGTGGGGGACGGTATTTTTGAAGTCAAGGCCACTAGTGGTGACACTCAGTTGGGCGGGAGTGACTTTGACCGCCGCATTGTCGATTGGCTAGCAGAAAAATTTTTAGCAACGGAAAATTTAGATCTACGCAAAGATCGCCAATCGTTGCAACGCTTAACTGAGGCCGCAGAGAAAGCTAAGATTGAACTCTCTGGGGTAAGTACTACGGAGATTAATTTGCCCTTCATTACTGCCACCGAAGAGGGACCTAAGCATTTGGAAACCCAACTGAGTCGGGCCCAATTTGAGGAATTATGCGGCGATCTCGTTACCCGTCTTCAACGGCCCGTTAAACGGGTGATTAAAGATGCGGGTTTAAGCCCCATCCAGATCGATGAAGTTGTGCTGGTGGGGGGGGGAACACGAATGCCAATGGTTAAGGGCCTCGTTCGCAGTTTTATTGACCGAGAACCGAATGAAAATGTCAATCCTGATGAAGTTGTGGCGATCGGGGCTGCGATTCAGGCGGGTATTTTAGACGGAGAAATTAAAGATATTTTGTTATTGGATGTGACGCCCCTCTCCCTAGGTTTGGAAACAATCGGTGGTGTCATGAAAAAGCTTTTGCCTCGTAATACTACGATTCCTGTGCGAAAGTCTGATATTTTTTCCACCAGTGAAAATAACCAAACTGTCGTCGAAGTTCATGTGGTGCAAGGGGAACGGGAAATGGCCAGCGATAATATTTCCTTGGGTCGTTTCAAACTGAGCGGTATTCCGCCTGCGCCCAGGGGAGTTCCCCAAGTGCAAGTTTCCTTTGATATTGATGCTAATGGCATTTTGCAAGTGACCGCCAGGGATAAAACGACAGGACGAGAGCAAAGCATCACCGTACAAGGCGCTTCTACCCTCACCGAGTCTGAAGTCAATCGCATGATTCGGGAGGCAGAAAGCTTTGCTCAACAGGATCGCGAACGGCGGGAACGCATTGAAAAACGGAATAGTGCTAAAGCATTAACTGATCAAGCCCAACGACGTTTGAAAGAAGTCACCCTGGACTTTGGCAGTGCTTTTACTCTGTCTTATCGCCGTCAGGTGGATGCCCTATGCAGTGAAATTCTTGATAGCTTGGAAAAGGATGATGAACGACGCCTCGATCGCACTCAAGCTGATTTACAAGATGTGCTTTACGAACTCAATCGGGAAGTGCGTTTGCAATACGACGATCAGGAAGAGGGCTTTTTTGAGGCGATTAAAAAGACCTTTACGGGGGATTATGACGACGATGACGACTACAACCGTCGGGGGGGGTATCGCCCGGATTATCGAGGTGGTGGCGGCTATGATAATTTTGAGGCACCGCCCCGTCGAGGTCGTGGTGTTGGGCCAGGTCAACCAGATTATCGGTCTGCTGCCTATGCAGATTGGGAACAGTCACGGGTGACCCGTCAACGGACATACCGGGGCGAAGGATTGGGGGGGAGTAGCTTCGACCCCAGCTTGCCGCGGGGTAGCACCAGCAATGATCGCCGTTTTGTTCGCCCCAGCGGTGACAATGGTGACGATAACTATCGGGAACGCTACCCTAACCGCGCTGAGTCGTCCTCAGGCAGGCGTCCTGCTCCCAGTCGCAATGGTTCCCGTTATTATTCAGATGGTCCTGCCCCACCCAGTCGAGATGTACCGTTAGAAAATGGCTGGGATGATGATGATGATGATGATTGGTTCTAAGGCAGACCATTATTGTTTAATTGGTAAGTCAATAAAATAAGCTATACGGCCAAGGCTATCCCGCCGCAAAGGGAAATCGCTCCCCTGACTTCGTCTATTATCTTCCTTAAATTAAGTGCGTCTTAATTACTGAGTTTCTTTGTGTTAACCCTATGCAACAAGTGCGCAACTATTATCAGGTTTTAGGCGTTCCCCGTAATGCAACGGCAGAAGAGATTAAAAAATCCTTTCGGAAATTAGCACGGCAATATCATCCAGATGTCAACCCTAACGACAAAACTGCGGAGGAAAAATTTAAGGATATTAATGAAGCCTATGATGTGTTGTCTGACGACAATAAACGCATAGAGTACGATACACAACTCTTCGGTCGTAATCGCCGCCCCCCCTTTAACCGCTTTTCCAATGGTGAACGAACCGCCCCTAAGCCCCCATCTCCCCGTAGTCCTTCGTTTCGTAATGCCAATGGGAGATCGATGCCACCCCGGCAACCGGCTGAATCCTGGCAAGATTTTAGTACCAGCCAGCGGACGAAGGTGGTTACCCCGGCCCGACCGCTACCTAGGGACGTGGAAGCTAGCTTAAATTTACCATTAGAGAAAGCCTACCAAGGGGGACGGGAGCGAATTCGCCTAGAGGATGGGCGATCGTTGGAGGTAGATATGCCCGGAGGGATGACAGATGGGCAACGCATTCGTCTCAAAGCCCAAGGTATCAATGGCGGCGATTTATATCTCAAGATAAGCATTGCACCCCATGCCTTTTTTTCCCTCCAGGGTTCGGATATTGCGTGTCAAGTCCCCGTAACGCCGAGCGAAGCCATTCTTGGTGGGGAAATCAAAGTGCCGACCATTGACGGCTTAGTGAAAATGACCGTTCCTGCTGGTATGAAAAATGGACAAAAATTGCGCTTGGCGCAAAAGGGATTCCCTAGTGCTAACGGCGATCGGGGTGATCAATTGGTGGAAATTCTCATTGCCATCCCCCCCCAACCCAGTGATGAAGAGCTACAGCTCTATCAAAAAATCCGCGAAACGGAAACGTTCAATCCCAGGCAAAAATTCATGGCG
>JBEAQB010000346.1:0-5912 GCA_041164125.1 Cyanobacteriota bacterium | reverse complement strand
TGGGGACTAGTTGACAGGGGGGTAAAGATTGGGCTAACCATTGTTCGGCTAACTGTTCTCCAAACCAAACACCAATGTCAGGGTGTTGATCAAATTTCATAGCCGTAATGGCCCGTCGTAGTTGACCATCGTAGCGCCCCCATACCCAGCGGGGAAAATCGCCTTGCCACTGTTGACTGGGGAGGGGGAGGCGATCACTCAGAATCTGGGTTGTGCAATCCCGGCAAAATTGGGAGGGGGCCGGCCGCTGGCACAGGGGGCATTGGGGCTGAAACAATAGGGATTGGACAAAACGCCACATGGTCATTGCGAAAAAGATTTTCCTCCAGCTTAGCCAGTAACGCCTTCCAGCCGCCGTCAAACAAAGCCTTTTCCCAGGCCGTGCCAACTGAGTACATGATCCACCTTGGCCTGCTGTAAAACCCATTGCACATAGGTGTTGCTGTTAGGCCCTGGCCAATAACGGTAACGGTGGGTATAGGGATAAACGGTCGGACTGCTTGTGATCACCGCTGCTAAGGCGATCGCCTCACTGTCATCCCATTGTCGTTCTAGCCAGCTCGGCCCATTTCCCACCCCAGTCTGGGGCGGCAATAAATTTTTGTGCAGATGCCCCCAACTTTCCGGTTTGAGATCACGCCGTTGCCACACTTCCCAACGGTGAGTGCATTGCGTCTCTCGGATCACATACCAATAGTGGACGGCCAACCAACCAATGACGGGGATTTTAGCTGCCCGTAGTTCCACCCCTAATCCCATCATTTTTGCAGTGAAGGAGCTTTACAAAGCTTTTGCCGTTGCATAATTTAGACCTTAGTAGCGAGGGAGTAGACCATTGGAATTTACGCTGGCCCGGCTTTAGCTTCGGCGCGAAAACGGCGATCGCCAGTGCAAACTATAACGTTAAGGTCTGGACATCAGTTTCAATGATAGCGGCTAAATCTTTGAGGAAAGCGGCCGCATGGGCACCGTAGATAACCCGATGATCACAGGTAACGTTAACACTCATTTGCCGTTTAACGCCCATCAAGCCCTCATCATTGACCACCACTTGGGGACGGGATGCCCCGATCGCCAAAATTCCCCCTTGACCGGGGGGCAGAATCGCATCAAAGCGGTCTACGCCGAACATGCCTAAATTTGAAAGGGTAAAGGTGCCCGAATTATATTCTTCCGGCTGTAGCTGCTTGGCTCGAGCCCGTTCCACCAATTCCTTCCAGCGGCGAGAGAGCGAGTAAATATCCATTTGGTCGGCATTCTGCAACACCGGCGTGATCAAACCACCATCGGGCATGGCCACCGCCATGGAAACGTTAATGTGGCGATGGTAAACAATGCCCTGATCGGTGTAACTGGCATTGACCACTGGGTGTTTTTGCAGCGCAAGGGCAACTGCTTTTGCGAGGAGTGCCGTCATGGTCACCCCCTTGCTTTTGATTTGCTTGTAGAGCTTATCAAGCTCATCAGTGGTAATGGTGTAACCAACCCGAAAAACCGGCGCGGCCATAGCCGTCACCATATTTTGTACTAATGCTTTTTGGAATGTGGTCAGGGGAACTGTTTCCCCAACGGGTACAGTGGGGACAGCGGCAGCGCTGGGGGCCGGGGAAGGGGCAATAATACTCGGTTGACTAACAGGAACAGGGGTAGTGGGGGTTTTACCCGCAGCCTTTTCAATATCTGTGGCCACAATGCGTCCGTGGGGGCCCGTTCCCGCGACAGTCGCTAAATCAACTTTTAATTCTTTGGCTAACTTTTTAGCCCGGGGGGAAACAACGCGTCGTCCACTACCTTTCCCATTCCCGTTTGGGGAGGGGGCAGTGATCAGGGGCGCTTCCTCCACCGTTGCCGTTGGAGGGGCTGCCGGGGCCGGGGAGACTGGGGCCGGAGCAGCAGCGCCGCTCCCTGACCCTGCCTTACTTTGGGCGTCGGCAATTTCAGCTTCGGTTTCTGCGACTAATCCCAGCGTTGCCCCAACGGCCGCTTCCTGCCCTGCTTCCACTAAAATTGCGGCTAAGTAACCTTCGTTGAAGGATTCCACGTCCATATCTGCCTTATCCGATTCCACCACGAGGACGGTTTCCCCTTTTTCGACTTTGTCACCGGGGGACTTGACCCAGGAAACGATTTTTCCTTCGGTCATGGTAGAACTCAAAGCGGGCATGAAAATATCGTGGATCATATTCGTTATGGCGGGGACTGCAAGGGATGAAAGCGTTGCTCAGATAGTTCAAATCTTACCAGACTTTTGGGGAAGGCCTGGGGCTAACCCTGGATTCAGCCACGATGGACGCTTGGCTCAGGCAATGACCTCTTTCCATTACAGTGACGATGCCGGATTTTGCCCTTCTGACTTCCACGCTAATCGTTGCTGGACCGCCCTTGAGTCTTCGCTATTCACCAGTTCTGGCAACCAGTCAGGCAAGGTATTTGCCCCATAGTCCAGTAATCGACAGGGTTGCAGAAAACAGTTTAAAGCTAATTGACTAGCACTGCGAAAATCACCATCTCGGTAACGTAAGCAAAGACTACCGGCGACATAATCAGCGAGGAGAGGGGGGGTCTTTTGACTAATGTAGATTTCCCGCGCCCGCTGTACCTTTTCCACCACTGGCCAGGGATCGGCCATCGCAACCATTAAGGTGTATGGTTCAAATTGATTGACCCAATCTAAGCAGACGGTTAAGTCATCCACCACCCCAATCAAGCCATAGTGGGCGATCGCCTTTTCCGTGTGAATGGAGTAGTTTTGGTCACGACAATAGGTGGCCACCCAGTGGCTAATTTGGTCTGCTAACGGTTGGCGGTCAGTCAAAACCACCAAGCTGGCTTGGGGATCTTGGTCTGCATAGGCAAGTAAATCCAACGCCACCAATTGGGGGTTAGCGTGATCAGCGACAAGGATAATTAAGTCAGTGCGTTCTAACATTTGATCGATGCTGACCCAAGCACCCACTAATTGTTTTGCCGCCATCACCGCTGCCGATCCCACACCGGTAATCGATGCCACGGCAGCTAAACTGTCAGTGCCTAGAGCCAAGGCGGCGATCGCCGTTACCCCATCTAGTTGATAAATTTCCTCGATGCCCATTTCCTGGGCGGCCACTAAAATTTCTGGGTTAATCGTGCCCGGCGCATCCCCCGGTGTAACCAATACCCGTTCCCGCACACCAGCCACTTTAGCCAACATCCCCTGGCGCAGTAGGTTACTGAGACAGCCTTGACGAGATCCCCTCAGCACTTCTTCCTGGGCGTTTTCTAGATAAAATCCAGCCCGCTTAACAGGATAGTATCTTTGCCCCCTCACCAAATCCTCTTCACCAAAGGTTACCTGAGCGGTGGGTATCTGCTGGCGATAAAGCTGCTCCAATTGTTGACAAGCCCGGCGAATGACCCGTAATTGCCCCTGGGAAATGCGTTGGTAAGCAGCATCCAAGATAGAACCACTCACCCGCAATGGACGATCAACAGTGGTTTGGCTGGCAGTGTTTTGACGGGAAGATCGTTGAAAAGCGAGCAGTTGTTCGAGGGCAGTGTCGATCAGCGATAAGGCGGGGGGACGGTGACGCTCTTGTAAACGCTGTAATTCCTGGAGAATGTCACTGTACTGGGTAATGATACGCATGATGGCAACTAACCTGCTCCCAAACTGTCAACCTTAGGCAATGCCGCCCAGTTATTCCATAGCTTAACGTGTCTCCCTCAGACTGTTGGTGCCATGGGGATCTGAAATGTCACTATTGTCCAATAACGAAAAGAATTGGTAGTGGGCCAGCCCATCTAAAATGCCCGCCGCATATTCTTGCTGAGAAAAGTAAATGGGTTGAATTTCAGCTAAATTAGAAAGCTCTTCGTCGTGACGGTTGGCAACAACGACGGATAAGGTGTTGCCTCGCATCAAATCTTCGTCGGCCCCTGAACCACCGGCCGTCAGCACATGCTCTAGGGGGATATTCCATTGCTGGGTCAGCCAGCGGAGAGCATAGCCTTTAGAGGCCCGTACCGGTAAGATGTCCAAAAACTGTCCAAAGGAAAAAATGACATTGACAGTCTGCTCATTTTTATAGAGTAGTTGACGAATATCCTCCAAACTCGGGGCGATCGCCCCATCGTAGAAATAGCTAATTTTATAAGCACTCAACTCTTCCTTCGGCTGTAGGGTCAATCCAGGCAACTCTGATAACACTCGTAAGATTGCCTGACGATTCCAAAGATGGTCAATGTGATCACGCCACGTTTTATCCTGTACTAAATCCGGTGAGGCATAAATTTCCGTCCCCATACTGGTAATTAAAATATCTGGTTGGGGGATGCGATACTCCCGTAACGTTTTCAAGGCTGAATCTAAACGCCGCCCGGTGGCAATACAAAAACCCACATTTTTGCGGTGATGATGTAAGACCTCTAATAATTCATCCAACGGCTGTCGGCTTTGGGTTGAGCCACTCTGCAATGCCCCCAACAAATTTTGATCAATGCTGGTGACGATCGCCCCGTTGTAATACAAAATCGGGCGTCGTTTCAGGATGCTGCGTTGTAAGACAGCTTGGCGCTCAATCAGCGGCTCTAATACCGCTAAATATTTCTCCACATGGGACGACCAAGCATAATGTTGCTTAACCCCCTGTAGTCCCCGTTGGGACAGGTCTCGCCACTGGGTCGGGTCTGCTAGGATTGTTAGTAATTTTGCAGCAATAGCTTCCGGATCAAGGGGATTAACTAAATAGCCATTTTGGCAATTCTTGATAATATCCACAGGACCACCATCCTCAGTAGCCACAATGGGGACTCCACTGGCCGCCGCTTCAATCAACGTCAAGCCAAAGGGTTCCGTTAACGCGGGATTAACGAAAACCCCTCCAGATAAAGCGGTCAAGCGAAATAAGGTGCAAACATCTTCCGGTTGATTGTGTTTAGGATAGGCAACATGGCCGTAGAGATCGTAACGATCAATCGTTAATAATAAATTTGTCAATACCTCCTGGGGCCCCATGTCTAAATCGGCAATATCATCCCGATTACCCGCCATGATAACCAAATTTGCCTTGCCCCATAACGCCGGCGATTTGCCATAGGCTTCGATTAAACTATGGATATTTTTGCGGGGATCGGGACGGGACAGGGCAAAAATAATCGGTTTTCTCGGGTTAGTTAAAAACCGACTCAAGGTGTTTACAATCGGGCTATCCCATTCGTTCCCTTGGGGGGGATAAAATTTGTCCAAGTCGATGCCCGGAGGGATTACCAACATTTGTTCTGGTTGATAGTAATCATATTGGGCATACTGCTCGTCAATTTCTTGATTTGTGCTGGTAATTACCCGTTCTGCGGAGCCCAGGGTTTCTTCTTCAGCATTAATGCGGCGGGACATATTGTAGCGGACTTCAATCCCTTCTGCACTAATCCCACTAAGTAGTAAGCGGGCATATTTACTACGCCCGAGGGAATGACCCGTATGCACCAAGGGAATGCCTAATTGATGGGACAGGCGCGTACCCACATAACCGGCGTCGGCGTAATGGCTGTGGATCACATCGGGTAAACGGTCTTGGTGTTTCAGAAAATCGAGGGCGTTATCAGCAAAGTTATCTAAATAGTCCCAGAGGAATTCTTTGGCAATGTACTCGTCGGGGCCACATTTAATTCTAATAATTTGTGCTTTAGGAGAAATCGTCTCTTGCGGCCTAGCATAATCCGGATCAACCCGTTCATCTCTGACCAGTCTGGTCATTAAATCCACCCTACCGACTTGAGAATTTTCTGCTAAGGCCCGGGCCAGTTCCAGAACATATTTTGTTTGGCCACCTGTGTCTGCATCCCGCCCCAATTCTAACCTGGTGCTCCGCATAAGACCATGTATGCTGATTAGCAAAATATATCTTGGTTGACTATTCATAAACTTATTTTTAATA
>JBEAQB010000345.1:0-6954 GCA_041164125.1 Cyanobacteriota bacterium | reverse complement strand
TTCAATCCGGATTTTTAATGTATGTTCTCAACGAAGGAATGAGGTTTTCAGAGGCCGTTATTGCAACTATTCTCAATAAAATCAGCCTAAATTAGCTTAAAATCCCATAATGAGAATTGCTGGAATCCGTCCCTTCCAAACTTGCCCCGATCGCCTTAAGATGGAGACTGAGCAAATTCTCTTTTAGTCATCCACTCATTAACAAAACTATGGACATTTTGACAGTAGGTTGGGTAAGCGTATTAGTCCTGTTCACCTGGTCTCTCAGCATGGTTGTTTGGGGTCGTAACGGTCTTTAGAACAGTGGAAGCTACTCCTGTCCTTAATACGCTTTTTTTGGTCGCCCTAGTCATGCTGGTTGTCATTAGTGGCGGCATCCTCTATCTGACGAGTTTAGAATGGCGCGATCGCCGTCGTCAGGATCGTGATAAGAAAATGAACCGTTAGCGCTGGCGGGCGAGAGGATCCACACGCTACCGATAGGTGAGCGGCAGGATGATAGCAAGCTTAATGCCCGTTCATTACTCATTCACCGCCAACCTGCGTTAAGCTTATTCGTGAGCATTTCTCGGTTGTACCTATGGACTTTTCTAGTAACGTTGCAGCGCAACTCAACGCGGGGACGATTTTGCCAGAGGGAATTGTCATTATTACCCTACTCCTCGTTCTAATAGTGGATTTGATTGGGGGCCGTAAGGTGGCATTGGCTCTGCCATACCTGGCGATCGCCGGATTATTGGGGGCAACGGGGGCTTTAGCCTTAGCCTGGTCTAGTCTGGACAGTATCGGCTTTATCGGTGCCTTTAACGGTGATAATCTGAGTATCATTTTTCGGGTGATCATTGCTCTGACTACCGTAATCACGATCCTAATGTCGGTGCGGTATGTTCAACAAACGGGCACATCCCTGGCGGAATTTATCGCAATTTTACTAACGGCAACTCTAGGCGGAATGTTCCTTGCGGCAGCCAATGAGTTGGTGATGATTTTTATTTCATTGGAAATGCTCAGTATTTCCTCTTACTTGATGACGGGGTATATGAAACGTGACCCCCGTTCCAATGAAGCGGCATTGAAATATTTATTGATTGGCGCGTCTAGTTCCGCTATTTTCCTCTATGGTTTATCCCTTCTCTACGGTTTATCCGGGGGCGAAACCCAACTCTCAGCTATTGCCGACAAGCTCGTCAATGCGGATACCAGTGGCCAATCCCTCGGCTTAGCCATTGCCTTGGTGTTCGTGATTGCCGGGATTGCCTTTAAGATCTCTGCGGTTCCTTTTCATCAATGGACACCGGACGTTTATGAAGGCTCCCCAACCCCTGTGGTCGCTTTTTTGTCGGTGGGATCCAAAGCGGCAGGATTTGCTATCGCTATTCGTTTATTGGTCACTGCTTTTGGGGGCATTACTGACCAATGGCATGTTATTTTTACCGCCCTCGCTGTGTTGAGCATGGTGTTGGGGAACGTTGTCGCCCTCGCCCAAACCAGCATGAAACGGATGTTGGCTTACTCGTCCATTGGGCAGGCCGGTTTTGTGATGATTGGTTTGATCGCCGGCAGTAATGATGGTTACGCCAGTATGGTGTTTTATTTAATCATCTACCTCTTCATGAACCTTGGCGCCTTTAGCTGTATTATTCTGTTCACCCTGAGAACAGGCAGTGATCAAATCAGCGACTATGCGGGGCTTTATCACAAAGATCCCCTGTTAACGTTGGCTCTCAGCGTTTGTCTCTTGTCCTTGGGGGGAATTCCGCCCCTAGCTGGGTTTTTTGGCAAAATTTATCTCTTTTGGTCAGGCTGGCAAGCGGGGCTCTATGGGTTGGTATTGCTCGGTTTAGTGACTAGCGTGGTTTCCATTTATTACTATATCCGGGTAGTGAAGATGATGGTGGTCAAGGAACCCCAGGAAATGTCCGATGTCATCAAAAATTATCCCCCGATCCAATGGCAATTGGCGGGCATGCGTCCCCTCCAGGTCGGCATTGTTATGACCCTAGTGGCAACGTCGTTAGCCGGCATTTTAGCCAATCCCCTCTTCTCTTTGTCGAATAATTCTGTCACCAGCACGCCGATGCTACAGGCGGCATTAGAGGCTCCCCAGGTTTCAACCCTACCGATGCCAGAAGGGGGCTGACCTTGGCTTGTGAGGCAGTCTGCAGCGCCTCTCACCACAACATTTTTAGTATCAGCGCTGGGAGAGTCAGGGCGTTTGACAGTAACGGTTCAGGTCAGTGATGACCTGTTGTTCCTGTTTCCCAATGTGTTGAACCTGATCCTGGGCCAACGTCGCTGTCAAAATATCTTGGCTGGCGATCGCCTTCAACATGCTGCGGCTGGCTTCACTATTACCCCGATAAATGGTCACCAATTGCTGCTGAAAATCCGAGAGGCGAGGATCATTGAACTTTAGCGTTGCCAAGGTATCTGCTGTTTGTTCAAAACTCGCTGCAATCTTTAAGATATCTTCTGCTTTCCTCGTATTGCGGTATTCCAAGCTTGCCTGCGTCATTTTTTGCGTCGTCAGAAAAAGCTGTTGACATTGGTCTGGCTTGCTCGCACTACAACTGATCAGACCCTGACCTATCATCAAGAATCCGCTCCAAATTACCCCTTGACGTAAGTTCATCAACAATATCTCCCAAGCAAAGCGTCAGTAGCGATCGCCAAGAAACGAGTCCATCACGCGATCTGAACCGGCGATCGGCCGCCCCGGCGGATAACGGCAGGTCCGATTCAACGAACTGTCCTTATCCTGTCCTTTCCAGCGGACACATCAGTCTACCGTAAATACGAAGATCAAACCGAGACCCTTGGACTTCCCGACTGACGGCCTTTCGTCGGTAACGGTGTCCAACCTATTTATTTTTCCTAAACATGACCCCCCCCCTATCCCATGCCATTGACCCAACTGTCATCGGTAAATCAAGGGTTTCCCCTTGGCTGATGGCGATTATTTATCCCCTGGGCCGCCGCTTTTTACAGTGGTATTTCGGCAAAATTACCATTACCGGACAGAATTATCTGCCTGACACGGGCCCAATTATTTTAGCGCCCATCCATCGCTCCCGATGGGACGGCATTCTACTGTCCTTAGCAGCGGGAAGACGGGTCACAGGGCGAGATTTGCGTTTCATGGTGACGGCCTCTGAAGTCCGAGGACTGCAGGGATGGTTAATACGCCGCCTTGGGGGATTTCCCATTGATACGAGACGCCTGGAGCTAAGCAGCCTTGCTTTTAGCGTGGCCCTGTTGCAAGCGGGGGAAATGTTAGTCATTTTTCCTGAGGGCGGTATTTTTCACGATCAACAGGTTCACCCCCTCAAACGCGGTGTGGGTCGCATTGCCCTAGAAGTCTATAGACAGAATCCTCAGACGACTATGCAAGTTATTCCCGTTACGATTCATTACAGTGATCCTTTTCCTAAGCGTGGCACAGAGATAAATATTGCGTTTGGTCCGGGGATTGCCGCTAATCAATTCGATTCTGCCAAAATTAAATCGAGTTCTGAGCAGTTAACCCAACGCCTTAAAACTGGCTTGCAGTCTCTGTGCGGCCCTAGAATCAAAACCTCCCCAACCTCTGTCATGATTGACAGTCTCCCCGCCCCGAGAGGCCAGGATTCCTACGAGGCTAACCGATTGAGCTGAATGTCCCTTCAGTGGGTTGACGCTTCATCGGACGATGCTACCGACGTTGTCCGACACCCCCGTCCCTCAAGGGCGAGACTGGCATCCCATTGTTTCAGTCAATATCCATCTCTGCCTGATCCGTCCTCGGGTTCGTCGCTCACTTAAGCTAAAATCAAGTCGACCACCTTGCTAGGGGAAATCATTTAACCCCACTTAATCTCTGACCCCATGGACCCTGACGCCATCGCCGACCATATTTCCTTTTTTCAAGGCGTGCCCCCAGACACCTGTGCAAAAATCTTGCCACTAGGGGAAGTCAAAACCTTTCCAGCACAGGCCGTCATGATCGATCCAGAAGCATGGGGACGAGATGTGGTGTTTATCGTCAGTGGTTGGGTCAAAATTTCAACCTGCATTGAGAAACAAGAGCAGACCCTCGATATTTTTGGTCAAGGTGACTATCTTGGCACCATGGCCATTTTTGACGACTATCCGCCCCTTCACCAGGCGATCGCCTTGGCCCCCACCCAAATCCTCAGCGTTTCCGCCCAACGTTTTTTACAACTCCTACTCAAAGAGCCCCCTCTGCAACAACGCCTGCTCCAACTCACCAACCAACGGATTCGCCACCTCTATCGCCGTCTCAAGTCTGCGCACCAATCCGATGCTCGTCGGATCATGAAAACCCTGGTTTATTTAGGTGAGAACTATGGCGCGACCACTGATCGGGGTATAGAACTGGTAGCGATTCCGCCCCAAACCTTGGCGGAGATGGTCAATTGCGATGTCAAAGCAGTGGAAGATACCTTTGCCGTTCTGCAAGACCACCAGTTGTTAGAGACCCTAACCGATGAGGGCTGTTACTATTTACCCTATCTGAAAAAATTGCATCACTTCTCTAAACAGTTTTAACATGAATCATTTTGTCCCCGAACTACGCTATCAAGTGTCGATGCCACAACCTCAGAGTCATTATTTTGAGGTTCGTTTACAAATTCAAGGCTGGCAAGGGGATGATTTAGCGCTGAAATTTCCGGTTTGGACCCCGGGATCCTATTTGGTCCGGGAATATGTCAGGTATTTACAGGATTTTACTGTCAGTGATGGCATCACCCAGTCACGGCTAACGTTTCAAAAAGTCAGTAAAAACCATTGGCAGATCTCAACCCAATCCGTAGAGATTATTAACATTACCTATCGCATCTATGCGAATGATTTGACTGTCCGGACTAATCATCTTGATGACAGTCATGGCTTTTTTACTGGGGCGGCCTTATTTTTCTATATACCCGGGTTTGAAGCCTGCCCCTTAACGCTAACGGTCATTCCGCCGGCACCGGCTTGGCAGATAGCAACGGTGCTACCGGTGAAAGAGCGGGATCAGGCAACGGGGGTGACAACCTTCCATGTCCCCGATTTTGACACCCTGGTGGATAGCCCCGTGGAAGTGGGATTGCATCACAGTCATGAATTTACCGTGGCGGCAAAGTCTCATCATTTTGTTGTCTGGGGGTCAAGTCATCTGGATGCCCAACAGCTCATTCAAGACACGCAGAAAATTATTGCGACCGAGGCTGGGTTATTTGGCGGATTACCGTATGACCGTTATTTATTTTTATTGCATTTAGCCCATCAGGGGTTTGGGGGATTAGAGCATAAAAATTGTTGTGTGTTGAATTATGGGCGCTTTGGTTTTCGTGATCCAGAAAAATATCAACGCTTTTTACAGTTGGTGGCCCATGAGTTTTTTCATCTCTGGAATGTCAAACGAATTCGCCCGATCGCCTTAGAAATATTCGATTACGACCAAGAGAATTACACCCCATCCCTGTGGTTTTCCGAAGGAACCACCAGCTACTACGATTTACTCATCCCGTTGCGGGCCGGCCTCTATGACCGCCAAACCTATTTAAATAATTTGGGCAAGGAAATTACCCGGTATCTAACCACTCCGGGGCGGAGCGTTCAACCCCTGGCAGAATCCAGCTTTGATGCTTGGATTAAACTCTATCGCCGGGATGCCCACAGTGATAATTGCCAGATGTCCTATTACCTCAAAGGGGAGTTGGTGACGTTGCTACTGGATCTGTTAATCCGTGATCGCCACCAGAATCGTCGCTCCTTTGATGATGTCATGCGACGAATGTGGACGGAATTTGGTCAACCGGAAAAAGGCTTTACCCCGGAGCAATTAGAAACCATCATTGCTGAGGTTGCTGGGACGGATTTGACGGACTTTTTCCAGATGGCCCTCCACAGCACCACCGAATTACCCTTAAATGATTATCTTTTTCCCTTTGGACTCAAGCTGCAGGCGGTCAAAGAAGACCTGACCCCCTATCTGGGAATTAAGGTGAAATCCGAAGCGGGGCACGAAAAAATTTCCTTTGTGGCTACCCAGTCCCCCGCTGCCCTGGCGGGCATTAGTCCCCAGGACGAACTCTTGGCGATCGATGGCATTCGCGTCAATGCAGAGCAGTTACCCCAGCGGCTAAAAGACTACCAAGCCAATGATATGATCCAGGTAACGGTATTTCACCGGGATTTGTTGCGGACAGTTGACGTTCAATTAGCTGCTCCCCAAGCAAGTCGTTACGAGGTTGTTCTAGTCGCAGACCCCTCGGACGCACAACTTCACAATCTTGCCGGTTGGTTGGGTAATGCCTGATCCCGACTTTCTCAAACCCTGACGATGACTGAGAAAACACATCCCCTCTGGAGGATCGGGGTTAATTCCTGGGGAATATGGGCCATTTTATTGATTTTGCAATGCACAAGTTTCTGCCGATCGCCTATTTTGAAGAGCATTTTGTTCCGTTTGAAGATGCCAAACTTTCTGTTGCCACCCATGCCCTCCATTATGGGACGGCGGCCTTTGGGGGCTTACGGGGTATTCCCGACCCGGCGGACCCCGACACCGCCCTGCTGTTTCGCCTCGATCGCCATAGCGATCGCCTGAGTAAAAGCGCCAAGTTTTTGCATTACGATATCAGTCCCGAAAAAATTCAGCAGATTATTATTGAATTCGTCCGGAAAAATCAGCCCACAACCTCTTTCTATATCCGTCCTTTAGTCTATAGTGCTGGGTTAGGCATTGCCCCCCGTTTACACAATGTGGAGAAAGGCTTTCTTGTCTATGGGCTAGAGATGGGAGATTATCTGTCAGCAGACGGTGTGAGTTGTCGCATTAGTTCTTGGTATCGTCAAGAAGACCGCAGCTTTCCGTTACGCGGCAAGATCAGCGCAGCTTACATCACCTCAGCGTTAGCCAAAACTGAAGCGGTAGAGTCTGGCTTTGATGAGGCAATTCTGATGAAT
>JBEAQB010000344.1:0-2698 GCA_041164125.1 Cyanobacteriota bacterium | reverse complement strand
CCACAGATAACTTTGGGACGCGCCATATTGGGCCGGGTCAAACAGATCAACAACAAATGCTGAAGGTGTTAGGGTTTGACTCCTTGGCGGCCCTAATTGCTCAAGCCGTTCCCCCAGCTATTCGCTTGGCTGCTCCCCTCAATTTGCCGGCCCCCCAGAGTGAATATGCGGCGATCGCCCAGTTAAAATCGATTGCCTCCAAGAACCAAGTTTACCGTTCCTATATTGGCATGGGGTATTACGATACCATTACCCCTCCCGTGATCCTCAGGAATATCCTCGAAAATCCCGGTTGGTACACTGCCTATACCCCTTATCAGGCAGAAATTGCCCAGGGTCGTCTCGAGGCCCTGTTAAATTTCCAGACAATGATCATGGAATTAACGGGGTTAGAAATTGCCAACGCTTCCCTACTCGATGAGGGAACTGCCGCCGCCGAAGCCATGAGCCTCAGCTACGGCGTCAGTAAAAACAAAGCCAATGCCTTTTTTGTTGACCAGAATTGCCATCCCCAAACCATTGAAGTCGTTAAAACCCGTGCCAATCCGTTAGGCATTGAGGTGATTATTGGCGATCACCGGACGTTTGATTTTAGGACGCCAATTTTTGGGGCTTTATTGCAATATCCCGCCACCGACGGTACCATTTACGACTATCGCCATTTTATTGATCAAGCCCATCAAGATCAAACCCTGGTGACCCTGGCAGCCGACCCCCTCAGCCTGACCTTGTTAACCTCACCGGGAGAATTAGGGGCAGACATCGCCATTGGCAGCACCCAACGGTTTGGGGTGCCCCTCGGTTACGGCGGTCCCCATGCGGCTTACTTTGCCACGCGATCAGCGTATCAGCGCAAAATGCCTGGTCGGATTGTTGGTGTTTCCAAGGATATTCACGGTAACCCCGCTTTGCGGCTAGCGTTGCAAACCCGTGAACAACACATCCGCCGTGATAAAGCCACCAGTAATATTTGTACCGCCCAAGTTTTATTGGCGGTGATTGCCTCCCTGTATGCCGTTTATCATGGACCAACAGGCCTAAAAAATATTGCCCTCCGGATTCATCAGTTAACTGCCGTATTGGCTGCTGGCTTAAAACGCCTCAATTACAGCCTGGGCAGTGACCCTTTTTTTGACACGCTTCGGGTGGGGGTTGGTGAGCAGAGCGCCCCCGTGATCCTAAAAGCAGCAGAGACCAGGGGCATTAATCTCCGCCCGTTAGCCCCTGGGGAAGTGGGCATTAGTTTGGATGAGACGGTTACGGTTCAGGACTTGCTGGATCTCTGGCAGATTTTTGCTGGCAAAGATGACTTGCCCTTTACACCGGATGAGTTATGGGCAGAGGCCCCAGTGGGGTTTCCCCCGGCCTTGACCCGCCAGAGTGATTATTTACAAGATCCGGTGTTTAACCAATACCACTCCGAAACTGAATTATTGCGGTATTTGCACCAACTAGAAAGCAAAGATTTAGCGTTAAATACTTCGATGATTCCGTTGGGCTCCTGCACCATGAAACTTAACGCCACGGCCGAAATGATTCCCGTTACCTGGCCGGAATTTGGCAAGATTCACCCCTTTGCACCTACGGGACAAACGGAGGGGTACCAGATTTTGTTTGAGCAGCTAGAAACCTGGTTAGCGGAAATTACAGGCTTTGATGCCATTTCTTTACAACCCAATGCCGGTTCCCAAGGGGAATACGCCGGGCTGCAGGTAATTCGTCAATACCATCTCAAGCGTGGCGATGTTCAACGAACCATTTGCTTAATTCCCGAATCGGCCCACGGTACGAATCCCGCCAGTGCGGTGATGTGCGGCATGAAAGTGGTGCCAGTGAAATGTGACGGGGAGGGCAATATTGACGTCACGGATTTAGCCCGTAAAGCGGAAAAATACGGTGATAGCTTGGCGGCGTTAATGGTGACGTATCCTTCTACCCATGGCGTCTTTGAAGAAACCATCGGCTCAATTTGCGAGGTTATCCATCGTTTTGGGGGTCAAGTGTATATGGATGGGGCCAATATGAACGCCCAGGTTGGGCTCTGTCGCCCAGCCGATTTCGGGGCGGATGTGTGCCACCTCAATTTACACAAAACCTTCTGTATCCCCCACGGGGGCGGAGGGCCGGGGATGGGGCCCATTGGGGTTAAGACCCATTTGCAGCCCTTTTTACCCTCTACCCACTTTCCCTTTGGTGCCGGTTCCAGCGATTCCATCGGAGCCATTGCCGCTGCCCCCTATGGTAGTGCTAGTATTCTGGTGATTTCCTGGATGTACATTGCCATGATGGGACCGCAGGGCTTAACCGATGCCACTGCGGTGGCCATTTTAAACGCCAATTACATGGCTAAACGTTTAGAAAATTACTACCCTATTTTGTTCAAGGGGAGCCAGGGTCTGGTGGCCCATGAGTGTATTTTGGATCTACGCCCGTTGAAAAAACAAGCGGCGATCGAGGTGGACGATATCGCCAAGCGTTTAATGGATTTTGGTTTCCATGCGCCGACGGTCTCCTGGCCGGTATTGGGAACGATGATGGTGGAACCCACAGAAAGCGAATCCTTAGCAGAACTCGACCGATTTTGTGATGCCATGATCGCCATTTATGAAGAAGCCCAGGCGATCGCCGCTGGGACGATTGATGCCAACGATAATCCGTTAAAAAATGCCCCCCATACAGCCCAAGCCGTGATTTGCGG
>JBEAQB010000343.1:0-9355 GCA_041164125.1 Cyanobacteriota bacterium | reverse complement strand
TTTGGCCCCACCTTTCGCGCCGAAAATTCTAACACCTCTCGGCATTTAGCAGAATTTTGGATGGTAGAGCCGGAAATGGCCTTTTGTGATCTCGAAGGCGATCGCCAATTAGCGGAGGAATTTTTAAAATATATTTTTAAATTTGTGTTAGAAACCTGTCCGGAAGACATGGCGTTTTTTGACCAACGCATTGACAAGACCGTGTTAGCCACCGCCGATAATATTATTAATACGGAATTTGCCTGCTTAACCTATACCGAAGCTATTGAGTTACTGGAAAAAAGTAGCCAGAAATTTGAATACCCTGTGGAATGGGGCGTCGATTTACAATCAGAACATGAACGCTATTTAGCGGAAGTGGTATTTAAACGTCCCACCATCGTTACTGATTATCCTAAGGAGATTAAAGCCTTTTATATGCGGTTGAATGATGATGGTAAAACCGTGGCGGCCATGGATATTTTAGCGCCTAAGATTGGTGAAATTATTGGTGGTTCCCAACGGGAAGAACGGTTAGACATTTTAAGCCAACGCATTCAGGAACAAGGGATTCCCGCCAGCGATCTGTGGTGGTATCTAGATCTACGCCGGTACGGTTCAGTGCCCCATGCAGGCTTTGGACTAGGCTTTGAACGCATTGTGCAATTTATGACCGGGATGGGCAATATCCGGGACGTCATTCCCTTCCCCCGCACCCCCATGAATGCGGAATTTTAGCACCGTTTATGTTGTCGCCCCATCGTTTCGTTCGGCCCCACCGATGGCTTATTTCCTGCTGTCAGTTCTCCCTGATGGATCGGTATATCGCTGGCCAACTTATTCCCCCATTTTTATTTAGTGTGGGTATTGTGGCCAGTCTGGGGTTGGCGATCGGGTATTTGTCGGATTTAGCCAATAAAATTGTTGAAAAAAACTTACCGGTTTTGAGTGCAGCGGAAATATTACTGTTAAAATTGCCCGAGTTTCTCACCTATGCCTTACCCATTTCCGTGATGCTTGCCACCATGATGACCTTTGGGCGATTGGGGGGAGATAGTGAGTTAATTGCCCTGCGGAGTTGTGGTGTCAGTTTATATCGCATTGTTTTACCGGCTGTTTTATTGAGCGTCGTTGTTACCGGCTGGACTTTTTTGTTAAGTGAATGGATCGTACCATCAGCCAATTATCGTGCTACCAGTATTTTGGTTGATTCCATTAATGAAGAACATCGTTTTTGGCAAAATCGTGATATTTTTTATCCTGAGTTTGAAACCCTTACTTTAGAGACTGGTCAGCGGATAAAACGACTAAAAAGTTTGGTGTATGCGGAGCAATTTAATGGCCAGGAAATGCAAAACTTAACCGTTTTAAAATGGTCGAATAACCGTCTACGTCAAATTATTTTGTCCGAGAATGCCACCTGGAATAGTGAGGCTAATCGATGGAATTTTTTTAACGGCACCCTATATCAGTTGACGAGTAGTGCCGCCTACCAAGATGCGATTCCCTTTCATCATCGCTCAGTTCATTTACCTCAAGCCGCGTTTGAGTTTGCCCGTCAAGGGCGGGACCCCTATGAGATGACGATCGCCGAAGCAAGGCAATATATGGATATTTTGAGATTAATTGGCGATCAAAAAAAATTAACCTTTTTTGAAGTCAGAACCGCCCAAAAGCTGGCGTTTCCCTTTGTCTGTATCGTGTTTTGCCTCGTGGGAGCGGCGATCGGCTCCCGTCCTCAGCGCCTGAGCCGGGCAACGGGGTTTGGTCTTAGTGTGGCGATCGTCTTTTCTTATTACGTTCTCAGTTTTTCCACAGGTAGTTTAGGTATCGTTGGCGTCCTCTCCCCTCACTTGGCCGCTTGGATTCCCAATGTCGTCGGTCTGGGAATAGGCATCTGGATGTTATTTGAATTCAATCAAGGCTGAACTACCGAGAAAAACCTTGCACATTATTTAGCCAGAGAATGAGGGCATCTTCTTGATCAGGATAATAACGTGGGCGACGACCGGCCACTTGAAAGCCGAACTTTTGATAGAGATGAATGGCGGTCAGGTTTGAGGCCCTGACTTCCAGGGTGGCCCGTTCCAGTTGCTGTTGACTGGCCAGGCAGAGGAGGGCTGTTAATAGAGACTGCCCCAAGCCCTGGTTACGAAATTGGGGGTTAATCGCTAACAGGGTAATGTGAGCTTCTTCAAGAATTTGCCAAAAAGCGCCCATACCAATGAGGGCCGATTCAGTTGGCGATCGCAATCCCAGTAGGAAACCATTGGGACTTTCCCATTCCCGTTCATAACCCGCTAATGACCACATACCCCCCAAACATTGCTGATCTAAGGTGACAAAGTGACTTAAATCTGATTTTTGAGGGGTGAACAGTTCGTAGTTTAGCGGACATTTCATCAATGGTTAAACGCTGGCAGACTTGCCGCTCGACGGGTCGGCCTCTAGGTGACCGACAAAGATTGTTGGCTGGCGGGAAATCAGGCACGATGTTTTGCCGGGCAAACCGGATCTCCCTTCAGGTTAGTAGCAGGATATACCCAACTTCCATAATAATAGAAGCGTAATGGCTGAGAGAAAACCCATTGACCCATCTCCAAGCCAATTCAATGGGCAACCCCCATGCCAATCCATGTTAGATCAACTCCTCGACTCTTCCCTGGCATTTAGTTTAAAAACCCCCATCGTTCTCCTGGTGCTCATTGCCCTAGAGGCAGTGCTTTCGGCGGATAATGCCATCGCCCTGGCTTCGATCGCCCAGGGATTACCCAATCCCCAAATCCAGCGGCGGGCGCTAAATGTAGGGTTAATTATTGCTTATAGCCTACGTGTTTTGCTAATACTTACCGCCTCTTTTGTTTTGAGGTATTGGCAGTTTGAGTTGGCAGGGGCCCTCTACCTATTGTGGTTAGTGGGTAATTACTTTTTGTCCCCCGAAGATGAAGCACATCACCATCAGGGCTTAGAATTTACCTCCTTTTGGCAGGCGATTCCGATTATTGCCGTCACTGATTTAGCCTTTTCCCTAGATAGTGTCACCACAGCGATCGCCATTGCCGATGATTTGTGGTTAGTTTTAGCGGGGGGGGCGATCGGGGTGATTACCCTGCGGTTTTTAGCAGAATTATTTATTCGTTGGTTAGATGTTTTTACCCATCTCAAAGATGCAGGCTTCATTACAGTGGGGCTGGTGGGGTTACGCTTATTAATCCGGGTGATTGATCCGGCCTTAGTGCCACCGGAATGGCTGATGATTAGCATCATTGGGGGGTTGTTTGTCTGGGGATTTTCCAAGCGTAATCCCGACGAACCAGCGCCTGCGAGCGAACCGGACGAAGCAGCGAAAACCCCGTCTTAGAGTTGATTGCTTGATCAATGGTTCAGATTAGCAATTCTCAAGGGTGCTAAATTCGATCTTGTATCGGTATTGACCTGTTGTTCTGTCCGCTGGGGGGTATGATGTAAGCGAGTTTAGTCCTTGCGGGACTAAATTCGTTGGGTTTCAAAGCCATTGCGGTAAGTGGTCTCATCGTTAGCCCCATGGATTTATTAGAGTATCAAGCTAAGGAATTATTTAAACAGGTCGGTATCCCTATTTTGCCGTCCCAAACCCTGCAAACGACCCATGAGCTTAAACGACTGCAACTCCCCTATCCGTTAGTATTAAAGTCCCAAGTCAGAGCCGGGGGGCGGGGAAAAGCTGGCGGGGTTCGATTTGTGGAAAATACCATTGATGCGATCGCCGCTGCGTCGGCTATTTTCCACTTACCGATCGCAGATGAATATCCGGAAATTATTTTAGCGGAGGCCCGTTACGATAGCCAAGTCGAAATCTTCTTGGCCATTGTCTTAGATTATCAACGTCAATGTCCTGTGTTAATGGGATCGCGTCAGGGGGGCATCAATGTCGACACTCTCCTAGAACAGATGCAGAGTGTATCGGTGCGAGAGTCCTTCTCCCCCTACCTAGCACGGCGCTTAGCCGTCAAAATGGGCTTGACTGGTTCCTTGATTTCCAAGGTTAGCGACATCATCACGCAAATGTACGACTTATTCGTACGCTATGACCTGGACGTCATTGAAATTAATCCCCTGGGGGTCAACGCCAACGGTGCAGTGATGGCCCTCGATGGCAAAATTGCCATTAATGATAAGGCGATCGCCCGTCATCCTGAACTAATGAGTTGGTCCTCAGAGGCCTTGTTACAGCATCCCCACCGTTGGTTAGCTGGGGACTTAACTGCTGGTCAAGTGGGGTTAATTTGTAATAGTGAAGGCCTTGCCCTCAGTAGTTGGGATTTGTTAGGGGACCTAGGGGTAGCCGGGGCCTATCTATGGGATGAAAGTCGCGGTTATGACACCATTGCTTCTCAACTCGAACAAGCATCTTCATTGCTAGGGCAGGCCTCCCAACTAAAAGTTATTTTGCTTAATCTAGCGACTCGTCTCGATAATGCTGATGAGCTGACAAGGGTGCTCCGCGCCTTTTTACCCCCTCCAACGGTAACCAACTTGGGAGTAAGCGAGGATCGTAGTCTACGGGGGACGGGATCGGGATTATCGCCCCGTCAACGCTCTCTCCAACATCCCCCCCAGGGAGAAATCCTCCCCGTGGTGATCCGGTTGAGCCAAGGAGACTTGGCAGTGCAGCAAACAGACTACCAAGGTGGCCTCGTCTATTGGCATAACGATCTAGAAGCGGCGATCGCCCAAGTCGGCGCCTTAATCCCCCCCTTGACCCCTGAACCCTGAACCTGACCCCTGATCATCCCTTCCTATGAAATGGCATAAAGACAGCACCGTCCTTCTCCAAGGGGTTCATCATCCCCTTAGTTTGACCTATGTTAAGCAGATGCAAGCCTGCGGCACCCAGTTAGCGGCGGGTGTGAGTGCGGGGCATGGGGGTGAATCCTTAGCCGGCGTTCCTGTGTTTGATTTGGTGGAACAGGCCATTGACCAGGTTGGCAGGGTGGATATTAGCTTGATTCTGAATCCGCCCTTTCGAGTCCTAGACGCTGCCCTAGAGGCGATCGCCGCTGGTATCCGGCAATTGGTAATTGTGTCGGCCGGCGTGCCTCCGTTAGACATGATTCAGTTATTACGCAAGGCTCAAGAAACCCATACCCTCATTCTTGGTTCCGGTAGCCAGGGAATTATGGTGCCGCAGCAATTTTCCGTCGGGACTTTTGATCCTAACTGCTACACCCCAGGTCCCATCGGCATTATTAGTCACGGTGATCGACTCACCGACGACATTGCTCAAACCCTGACCCAAGCGGGCCTCGGTCAATCCTTAGTGGTTGCCTTAGGAACGGATGGCTTAAATGGATCCAATTTTGAGCAATGGTTGCAGGTCCTCGAAGAAGATGAACACACCCAGGCCATTTTGCTCCTGGGGCAACCCAACAGTAATGGGGAAATGCGGGCCGCCGATTACGTCGCCTCGGCGATCGAAAAACCCGTTGTTGCCCACTTAGTCGGGCGGTTAGCCAAAATTAATCAACATTTCGGCGACTCCTTAACCATCGTGGCTAATCAACTTTCTCAAAAGCGCCCCGTATTAGCCAGCGTAGAACAGACTGTAGACGCATTTAAAAAAGCCAATATTCCCGTTGCCCAACGTCCCTGGGAATTACCCACATTGTTGCGGGAGATCATGGACAAGACCGATGTCACCTCGCCGTGATTATCTCAAATCAAAAAAGGCGATCGCCGTGCCATAGATTTTACTGTTGACACTCCCCGCCCCAAGGGGGGCTGGGGGGGGATCGAGCACAAAACCAATCTTCTCTTTAATTACGATTAGGTACTTACTGGAGATTACAGAATAGATCACATGGTAATTATCCACTCTAGTTCTATAGGCAAACTCCGTGCTTTTGCCCTATATTTCGTGACAATGAAATTTCTAGATTATTCTATTTAATGAGTACAAGAAAGAAAGCTGCTTGGTGTAGCCCAGTAGCTAGCAAAAACCTGTTTTTTCGCACGGGTTGCGGCCACGTAAAGTAAGCACTTTTCGCTCTGGATAAACTGTTGAGCCATGACGTTATCCACACAAAGCCCTAGTACTGATTTAAGGGGTAAAGTTTCGTCATTGAGTCCTGGCAAAAATACGTAATCAAATTGTAAGCCTTTAACTCGGTGCATTGTTGCTAGGCGCAGATGATTGTCATTTTGAAAGTCAGGCTGTTCGGGTTGAATCACTTTAGTGACGATATGTCTTTCGGTAAATTGTTGTTGATAAAGCTCAAGCAGACGACTAGTTCTGAAAACACAACAAATAGGGCTAAGGGATTGACCTTGGGCTTGTAGGCTATGTAAGCGTTGAACTAATGCTTCAATCTCTTCAGTCTGTGAATTAAACCCTTCAATAATAGGGGTTTCACCATGGAGCAAGGAACGGTAATCCATGAGGGTATCTTGTCCCCCATCTAGGTCATCAACACTTGTGTTGCTCAAAATTGCGACAGACCACTGCCGAATTTCATCCGTAGTACGGTAATTAAGGCGTAGCTTCCGAGATCGCCCGACGATGTTGATGCCACATTGACTCAGGGTTACAATTTTGCCGTAAATGCGTTGATGGGCATCCCCCACAATAAAAATATCGTTATCGTGTTCAGCACCGGCGATCGCCCGGATCAGACGAAAGGCCGCATCACTCATATCTTGGGCTTCGTCCACGATGGCGGCTCGATAGGGAAGTAAGTCAGCCCCTTGACGTTCAATGAGTTGAGCTGCCTTAAAGAGAGCTTCATCCGCCTCCCAATAGTTATTTTCTCGCAGTAGACTACGATATTCTTCAAAAACATCCCAAATTTTTTGTTTATGGGCGCGGCTTAAGCGTTTTCCCCGACCTATGCGTCGAGCTTGAAGATAGTCTCGCAGAGTTTGGCAATCGTATTTTAAAACGACCTGTTGCCATTCATCTTGATAGAAACCCAACGATAATCCAAGTTCGAGAGGAGCAACTGTATAGGCTTGCTCCCAAAGGGAGTCAGTTTCATCACCATAGGGAATTTTGATAGTGACCCCCTCTTGCTTCAAAAATCGCACTACCCAGCGGTCTAAGTTAATGACTTCTATTCGTTGCATCACTTCGGCTGCACAGATCGATTTGAGATTGAGACGAATATCTTCTGCCAGATTGCGGGTAAAGGTGGTGAACAATAGGCGATCGCCAGAGTCGTTAAAACGTTTTTGAGCCAACCATTTTGCACGGTGCATCGCTACGACGGTTTTGCCGGTTCCGGCTCCCCCCAGTACCCGAACGGGGCCGTGCCAATCCCGGTTAATTAATTTTCGCTGGCTGGGATGGAGAAAAACTCGCCATTTTTCTAGGGGGGCAGACAACATTTTTTGCAGGGCATCATCTTCGGTCAGCACCATAAATTGGCCCAACGTGTCATCCCGGCCCAAAGCTGTCACAAAATCATCAGGATTCACTTTTGGCAGGGTTTTAGGTTTATTCAATTGGCTTTTAACCTCTGCAAGGTCGTAACCTGCCGCTAGCATCAACAAGGCATCGCTGGCTTCAACCGGTAAATGGGGCAGTAGGGCTTCTACGTCGACATCAGTAATCACCTGTCGCACGGCGGGTAATAAAATTTCAGGGACGCCCAATCCCATCAATTCGTTGTCACTAATGGCCGTGAATCGACCAGCTTGATCCGCCATTTTTCCAGGGGAACGACTTAGTTTTTCCGTGGTGGACTGAATTTCTTCGACATCAACGATTTGGATCGCCCCCGATACTTGGTTGATTTGACAGGTACGTCGGGTCGCCCAAGCGTAGGCTTCGTCGTGATTATCAATCCACAGCAAAAGATAGACGTTACCCTGATCTGGCTTCAGAATAATGGCGCGATACCTGCCATCAACCCGAACCGATTTCATGTTCTTATCGCTGGCATTGTGAATTGATTCGTAGTTCAATCCCGGCTGAGTCGGATCTTGCCGGAACTTCATCATAAAGTTGGTGGCTTTATGTTGGATTTGTTTCGGTAGTTTGTTATAAGCGTCAAAAAACTGATTGGCGATCGCCACACGGGGTTGATGGGCTAGGGGCATGGGAAAGTCACTCCTGAAGTCGGGGCAGAATAGCGGGAAGTTGATCAAAAAAGTCCTGACAGCGCCAACTGTGCCATCCTTGGGCGAGAAAAGAATTGTGGTCTTCAGCGGTGGTAGTTAAGGCCACTTGGCAATTAATCCAGGCTAGTTCGGCGATCGCCGCAATACCCCCCGATGGGTCTTCTAGTTCATAACCGGGTTCGGGGACGGGAACGTTCTTGGTCATTAATTGGGGCAACACCATTAAAACTGCTTGATCCATAATCAAAGGCTTAATATCCTCCCAAGCTTGTATATTTTCCCTGGGGGCCTTGATAATAAAATCTGGTGATAATGAATTTCTATCATAAAGCCAGTAAGCATAATCTAAAAATTGATAGAGATTCAGTAACCGTAATGCTTCCCGCCAACTGTGCTTTAAGGATTGGGAACTTGAGTCAGGGGCTTCAGACTGTAAATGAATAGTGACGAAAGATGCAGAATTTTGTCGTTGTTGATGACGATTGAGATCGCCACTTTGATAGAGTCTTAATTCCGGGGAGACATGGATAATTTGGGTAAAACGCGGCGGGCTAACATCCCATTCTGATAAAGCTTCCTCGCCAATAATCTCTTGTACTTGACGAGTCCAATCAGTTTGTTTTGATGACTCTTTAACACTATCTAAGTCTGCTTGGATTGCTGTTCTGAATAATGCCCATTTTTGCCAGAGTTCTGGGTCTGGCTCTGCTAAATACTGCATCAACCAAACAAAACTATCTTGATTTTCTAGCCCGCTTAACGTTCGGCATTGGTATTGATCATAAATTTTAGTGGGTGCTTTGAGATACCTTTCATTAAAATTTTGTGTCAAAGCATTGATTGGTAAAGGGGGGATAGCAATATCTTCTTGATAATGGGGATTAACATCATCCCAGGTGCAAGACCAACAATAATAGTTCTGACTACGAAGAATGGCTAAACGTTGGTCAAAATCCAGGCCTAAACGATCTTGATGATATTCCCAGCCATCGGTAAAAACAACGATGGGTTTAAGGGAAGAAGTATTACGTCCTAGGGGATAAAAAACAAAGTCAGCTTTCGAGGAAATAGAAATATTGTCAGTTTCATTTAAGTCAACCTGGGTTGCAATTCGCCATTTCTGTGCTCCAATTTGTAATAAATAACCCGTTTGTCCATCAAAAATCTCTTGCCTAAGAATTGGGAAAACGGTTTCTCCATCATGCTGGTTGGTTAATGTGCCGGGTTTAAAGCGATATTTTCTGATTGCTTCAATAAAGTTCTTTTCTAACTCACTATC